>WQXR01000035.1 GCA_009784745.1 Methanomassiliicoccaceae archaeon
CACACGAACACAATTATGAGGACGGACGCCAGTGAGAATAGGACATATCTGTCCCTGATGATCTGATACATAAGAGAACATCATCAGGACGTATAATAGGATGTGATACTACATGTAGTATAACTGACTCCCCCACCCCTTCATTTCCGGTGGAGATTGCTGCGTTGAAATAACGTCTCAGCCGAGCTGCCCGATCAGTATTATTGCGCCGACACCGGCGAGGATCGCCGCGAGACATATACCGATCACAAGCCAACCGTTCATCTTTTTCATGTTATTCACCGTATGTTTTTGATGTGTATAGAATATGAATATTAAATGGACGCTGTTCTTCTTCGTGCTGTTCCGAGACGATAACGATAACAGATTAATACTAGGTCTTACTTCCATGTGAAGTTAAATTACAAAACAATATTTCCGGTGAACACAACATGGCGGAACAGGAACACAAATCGATATTCACAAAACATATCGACAGAAGGAACAAGATCGTAAAGAACAAAGATGTTCTTCTTACCTCATACATGCCCGGGGAACTCCCGCACAGGATGGGGGATGTGGATGCCATAGCAACAGTGATCGCACCGGCATTCGAAGGCGACAAACCGTCAAACATAATGATATTCGGAAAACCCGGGACGGGAAAGACGGCTGTGATGAATTTCATCGGCAAAGAGATGAAGAAAGAAGATCCGAATGAGAATAACTGTTCTTACATCTACGTCAATTGTGAGATCGTCGACACACAATACGGGATACTTTGTAAGATAGGGAATGATATAATAGCAAATTTTGAAAAAAGGATGCCGTTCACAGGATGGAGTCTGGAAAAGGTTTACTCTGAGATGAGAAATTATATTGACGGTCAAGATAAGGTATTCGTTGTTGTTCTTGATGAAGTAGATCGTTTGGCTCAGAAAGGAGGGGATGATGTTCTTTATCACCTTTCCGCGATAAATGACGATCTGAAATATTCCAAAGTGTCATTAGTATGTATATCGAACAAAGCGGATTATACAGATTCTCTGGAACCGAGAGTGAAAAGCAGATTGTGTGAAGAGAAATTATTGTTCCATCCTTATGACGCGAAACAATTGGATGATATCCTGAGAAGAAGAGGAGAGATCGCATTCGAGGAGGGAACGTTGGAAGAAGGTGTCATTCCGCTGTGCGCAGCATTATCCGCACAGGAATCCGGAGATGCGCGGAAAGCATTAGCACTTTTACGCATAGCGGCGGAGATCGCGGAAAGAAGAGGCGACAACGCCGTGGCCGAGGCGCATGTGAGATCTGCGAAGGCACGTATCGAATTGGACACGGTCAGTGAGACCGTTAAATCACTAACGCACCAATCAAAAACAATTCTGATGAGTATTGTGTATAACACAAAAGAAGACATCAGAAAGATGACCACGGGTGATGTGTATTCAAAATATGTTGAACTTTGTGATATCTTATCTCTTCCTGTTCTGACGCAGAGGAGAGTCACTGATCTGATATCGGAATTAGATATGCTTGGCATAATCCACGCGCCGGTGAGATCGTACGGAAGGCAGGGAAGAACAAAGGAAATTGAACTGAGCGTCCCGGCGGAGATATGTGATATGCTCAGCGACGATGAGTGTATGTTACCGCTCAAAAAATATAAACCACGGAAACAGACGACGCTTCTGTGAGGACATCACAATATTTTTGAAGCATTCTCCACCGGAAATGAAGGGGTGGGGGCGTTCATTCCTTCTTGCGTCTCATTCTTTCAAAAGTGAAAGCGGCAGCGAACACCGACGCGATCATCAGCGCTATCGACAATATCAAATAAATAACACTGTTCCACGGAACCTTATCGGCGTTGTTGCCGGTGATCAACAATTTCACACAACCAAGCCACGGGATCTCGTGAGCGGCGACGGCGATAACCATATCTTCGGTAACGAATAACGTATCCGCAGAACTGTTGTTATCGCCCATGGTTATGTATCCGCATGTCCCGGCGGGCAGGCCAGCGTATGCGGGGCTGCCGAGATCTATCGTTATCGGTATGTCCCTGTACCCGGCTGTTATTGACAAAATTCCGTGATACCCGACCGCATCCTTGGCGCATGACCACATTCCCGGGTATGCGGCAAGGGCGGGGATGTTCCATTTTCCGCCGCCCAGATGTTCCATGAAAAGGATAGCACGATGTATTATCGTCCTTCCCGCGGCGTTCTTGTACAATACCACGTCACCGTGATCCCCGAATTTGCCGTATCCGGTGACACACGCCTCCGCGTATGTCGTTATGCTCATTTTTGAAACATCTTTGACAACGACCATGTCGCCGGTATCGATAATTCCGATCTTTGAATCGGCCGAGTGCATCATGCTTCCCGATTCCACTGTGTAAAAAGGCGATGAGAGGCCTGCGTACAGCACTGTACATCCGTACGCGGCAACGAACACCGTGATTATAACGGAAACCGCAATGACGATGTTCTTTGTGTCGCTTTTCACACGATACCGTACCGCAACGCCGTATTAAACGGCTCGGAAGAAGCATATACCTTCTCCGCCGTTAAGGGAAACATGAACAGGCCCGATAACGATACGTACTTCATGGAGATGGCGCAACTGATATCAAAACGGTCGACATGCGTCCGCCGTCAGGTGGGTGCGGTGATAGTGAAGGACAAACGCGTCCTGACAACGGGTTACAACGGATCGCCGAAGGGAACGAAGCACTGCGAAGACCTCGGATGCATACGCGACCAGCAGAACATACCCTCGGGTACGAGGCACGAACTGTGCAGAGGCGTCCACGCGGAACAGAACGCCGTCATCCAGGCGGCGTACTTCGGGATAAGCATTGACGGCGGTTCCATCTATACGACAACATATCCGTGCTCAATGTGCGCCAAGATACTCATCAACGCTGGGATAAGGGAGATAATATACGAGGACAGTTACATGGACGACCTCTCCAAAAAACTGTTCGAAGAGACCAACGTCATCGTAAGAAAATTCGTCCCCAAAGGAACAACATGAACGTCTTCCGTACGATACCGCCGGAGACCCGATTTTAACGATTGCTGAGTGCCGTTGCCTACCGACGGGCAGGCATCCGTTCAAAGACAAAAGTGATTAGCCAGAGTGATGAATTTCGCGCACAGGAAAGCAATTGTTCGAATATGTTCAGCGACCTCCCGAACCGCGCAGGCTCGCTCGCGATAGCAGTCAGTATTAAGTAGGACCAGTGCAATCGGGTTCCGAATAGGGTCGGGGAGTTTAACTTGAGCCGAACTGACATACTTACGGAAATTAAAAAAGCCGAGGCAGACGCGAAGATCGCGATCGAAGCAGCCGAGGCGGACAAAAGGACATCGATAGCGAACGCACGCAGGGACTCTGTGAACAAGATCCAAAATGCGGAAGCGAAGGCGCGCGAGGCATCCGAATCCGCCGTTTCGAAAGAGAAGGAAAAACTGGCTGTGAAACGCGAAGAGATACTGAGCGTCGGGAAGACCGAGGCGGAAAAGCTTGAGAGATCGACCGAAGGCAAGATGTCCGAGGTCAAAGATTTTCTGAATAAAGAATTCGAGAGGTCCCTGAATGTTGCTTCCTGAGCCGATGAGCAGGATCGTTATCGTTGGCAATAAACAACGCCTTGACGAAGCGATCGACGCTTTGTACGGACTGAAACTGATACATCTGATAGACCACACGACCGGAACGGACGAAGGATTCTCAATAGGTACACCGCGTCCGTACTCCGAGAAGGCGGCGCAGAGGCTGCTGTCGCTGAAGGCGATGGAGAAGGAACTGGACATAAACGACGGAACGGAGCTCGACGTCAAGGCGAATGCAAAAGAGATACGCGCCAAGATATCCTCGGATTCCGTGGAAGCGACCACAGAGGAAGTTTTTAAGGTCCTTGATAAAAAGAACAGCATCGTTCAGAAGATCGCGGAAGAGAATTCGAAGAAAGAGGAACTGTCGCGGATATCGAGCATACCCGTGGACCTTGAATTATACAGAGGCTACAATTCATTGGCGGTGCTTGTCGGTACCGTCGCAGCGGATCCGTCGGCCGCCGTCGCGGGCATTGCGGATTCGGAGTTCTTTATATCAGATAATAAGAAGGTAATAGTGCTCTTCGTGAAGAAGAGCGAGAAAGAGAGCGCACTCCGTGCGCTCACGGAGTTCGAGTTCGCAGAGTTCTTCGTGCCCGAGGGCACAGGGTCCCCGGCCGCCGGAATAGCGGCGGCGGATGCGAAGATCACAGAATACAAGGTCGCACTCGCAGAAGCGGAAAAAGAAGTTTCGGCGCTCAGAGAGAAGCACGGCAACAGCATACTTCTCATGGACGAGGAGATCTCGATCGAGGCCGAGAAGGGCGGTCTGCCGTTGCGCATAGCAACAAGCGATTATTCATTTGTCATAGATGCGTGGGTGCCTACCGACAAAGTAAGCACGATCACGAATGAAATGAACACGAGACTCGGCGATAATGTTTATGTTGAGTTACAGGAGGACCGTTCAAGGGACCTCCACGAGGTGGAACATGCGGAGGATCGTTTCAAAGAAACGCCGACGCACATGAAGAACGGAGCGTATGTGAAGAACTTCAAATACCCAGTTCAGTTGGTCGACACGCCAAAATACCAGGAGATAAATCCGACGGTGGTAATGAGTATCTTCTTCCCGCTGTTCTTCGGTCTGATGGTCGGTGACGTGGGATACGCGATACCGTTCATCGTGCTGGGTGCGTACGGCCTTAAAACGGCGAAATCCAAGGATTTCCAGGCGATCGCCACTGTTCTGTTCTACGGAGGCCTATGGGCGTTCGTCTTCGGGTTCTTCCTGTTCGGCGAGATGTTCGGTATGCACTTTGTAGGCGAGATGATCGCCGGCGACGCCGCCATAACCTGGCAGGGGCTGTTCCATCTGGACTTCCCCGAGTGGTTCGTCAATATATTCCCGCACACGGTCGACGCTCTCGGTCACGACCATTACGGCGTGAGCAAGTTGCTGGAAGTGACAATGCTCCTGAAACTTGCGGTATACATCGGTGTGATACACATAATGCTCGGATTCATCATGGGCTTCATCAACGTCAAGATGCAGCACGGCTTCAAGGAAGCATTCATGGAGAAGGGCAGCTGGATCATGATAATGACGGGATTGGTAACAGCGGCATGGGCGGCAACGGAATTCATGATCTACGTCAAACCGATAGAGGGCGTGGTGTTGTATGCACTGATAACAGGCGTTGTTCTTCTACTGATCGGTATCGTTCTCGCGGTAAAGAAGGAAGGCGGCACTGCGGTGCTGGAAGTTCCGTCGCTGTTCGGTAATATACTGTCATATACACGTATAACCGCCATCGGTGCCGGTAAGGCCGGCATGGCGCTGGCGTTCAACTACATATCAATATCCATGATAGGTCTCGGCCTCATGGAAGCACTGGGCCCCGGATTGGGGATAATAGGACTGATAGTAGGGATACTGATGTTCTCGTTCCTCCACCTGGTGGTCTGGACACTGGCCATACTCTCCGCAGGTCTGCACGCCTTAAGGTTGCATTATGTGGAGATGATGTCAAGGTTCTATGTCGGAGGCGGTAAGGAATACGAACCGCTCGAGATAAAACGCAAAAACACAAAAATCGTAGAAACAGAGGTATAAGAAATGGAAGCAGACATGGGAATGTTAGCCATCGGTGCCGGCTTGGCCGTAGGTCTGGCAGGTATCGGTACAGGACTTGGACAGAAAGACGCCGCAGCGGCGGCGATCGGTGCGATCACCGAAGACAAGAGCATGTTCGGTAAAGCGATGATATTCGTCGTGTTGCCGGAAACGATCGTCATCTTCGGGCTGGTCATCGCCTTCATGATAATATTCGTGTAAGAGCAAGAGGCCGTTTCATGGCATTAGACAACGTAACGAAGGACATCACGAATTCCGTGAAGGCATCCGTCAAAGCAATTGAGGCAGAGAGGGACGCCGAAGTGGCCAAGATATTGGCAGAAGCGGACTCAGTGATATCTGACATGAAGGCAAAAGAGGACAAGAAACTCAAAGAAGCAATAGAGCAGCTCGGCCGTCAGGTGCTGTCGAGCGCAGAACTCGAAAGCAAGAAGATCGTCCTCTCCAAGAAGAAAGAGATACTTGAAAAGGCGTTCGCCGGTTCGCTGGCATCGCTGGAATCCGCATCCGCGGCGACCAGGAAGAAGCAGTACAAGCAGATGGTCGATGCCGCGAAGAAAGTGATCGACAACCCGAAAGCGTATTGCGCAAAAGGCGAATCGATAACAGCGGAGGACATAGGAGTATCTAAGTTGGAGAAGGTAAGCAGTATCACCGGCGGACTGATCCTTGAGAACAAGGACGGGACGATACAGGTCGATATGCAGTACAGGACGATACTTCAGACGGTCTGGGACCGTGAGATGAAGGGCTTGTCCGATATCCTCTTTGGGTGAATAAAATGCTCGGGCGCAAAAGTGGGGGCGGAAATTATGCGTACGTATCAGCCAAGGTCAAAGCGAAAAAGACATCGCTGATGGGCGACGACGCATACGGAAAGATGCTGATGATGAGCCTTCCCGAGATATCCAGATTCATCGGTGAATCCGGTTATCAAAAGGAAATGGCCGAACTCGCAGGCAGGATAGAAGGTATCGACCTTATAGAGCATGCGACGTACAGGAACATGGCAAGGGCGTTCAGCAGTATCCTGCATTCCTCGCAGGGAGAACTTCGCGATATGATGTCCGCATATCTCACGAAATGGGATATATGGAACTTAAAAGTGATATTGCGCGGTAAGACCTACGGGGCGGATGCGGAAAGCATAAGGGAAGATCTCGTTCCCGCCGGCAGACTGGATTCAACGATGTTAGACCGTTTGCTGTCAATGGAGACAGACAAAGAGATAATAGCGGAGTTCGGCAGGATGGAACATCTTGAGGTGCCGCCGGAGGCGATCAACGCATACAAAGCGGACGGTTGCCTGAGGGACATCGAGGACGCTCTTGATAAGTTGTATTACAAGAGACTTCTGATGTCCACGGATCGGTCGTCGACACCGAAGCGCCTGTTCCAGGAATTCATAAGAAGAGAGATAGACACAATAAACCTTGAAACGATCCTTATACTGAAAACAGAAGGGATACGCGGCGATGACGTTATGAAATATGTCATCTCCGGAGGCAGAGAGATAGACAAAAAGCTGGCCACACAGCTTGCCAATGCTGACTCCGTGTCGGCGGCGGTGAATGATTTGGCGCAACTCGATTTCTACGAAGATATCAAAGAGGCGCTGGGCGCAAATACCGGATCGCTCAAGGATCTCGTGGCCGGTATGAAGAGATATCATATAGGGCAGGCAAAGAAGTTCTCGCACCTCTATCCGCTATCAGTCATTCCCGTTATCGATTTCATGATACACAAGAACATTGAGGTTGATAACATAAGGATAATAGCGAGAGGCATAGAGAGCGGAATTGACAGGGACACCATCAAAGGACTACTGGTGATCTAATGGAGATAGCAGTCATAGGAAGTGAGGAGTTCGTGCTCGGGTTCAGGCTGGCGGGTCTCAGAAGAGTATTCGTCGCAACACCCGAGAATTACGAGAAGAAGATGCTGGAAGCGATATCCGCCGAATCGGTGGGCATACTTGCGGTTGATTCAAAGGATCTGCAGCTGCTTTCTCCCCAGATAAAGCAGAAGGTGCTGGACATGATCCAGCCCGTTGTAGTGCCGGTAGGAAAGGACGAAGGTGACCTTCGTGAGAGAGTAAAAAGAGCGATTGGCGTTGATTTATACAAAACAGAGGATGATTAAGAATGAAAAAGGAAGGCGTGATTTACAGGGTCGCGGGTCCGGTGGTGACCGCCGTAGGCATCTCACCGAAGATGTACGATGTCGTACAGGTTGGTACGGAGAAGCTGATGGGAGAGGTCATTAAGATCGTGGGCGACCACACTATCATCCAGGTTTATGAGGATACGTCCGGCGTCAGACCGGGAGAGCCGGTCTCCAACACCGGCCGTCCCCTTGTTGCGGAATTAGGTCCGGGACTTCTGTCCTCCGTCTACGACGGGATACAGAGGCCGTTACCGGTCCTCAAGGATACGATGGGAGATTTCATCTTCCGCGGCGTTTCCGCACCTGGATTGGACAGAGAGAAGAAATGGGAATTTAACCCGATAGTTAAGAAAGGTGACAACGTGTCCGCGGGACAGGTCATCGGTACAGTTATGGAAGGTACCATGGAACATCGTATCATGGTGCCGCCGAAGATAAGCGGAAAGGTCGAGAGCATCAAGGGAGGAAGCTTCAACGTTGAGGAAACGATAGCAGTCATAAACGGTAACGACATTGCAATGATGCAGAAATGGCCCGTACGTGTTCCGAGGCCCGTTAAAGAAAAGTTCCAGCCCGACATTCCGTTAGTAACGGGACAGCGTGTGCTGGATACGATGTTCCCGCTCGCAAAAGGAGGAGCGGCAGCAATTCCGGGAGGATTCGGGACAGGGAAAACAGTTACACAGCAGCAGCTTGCGAAGTGGTCTGATGCCGAGATAGTCGTATACATAGGATGCGGCGAGCGCGGTAACGAGATGACCGAAGTTCTGACGGAATTCCCGCATCTCGAAGATCCGAAATCCGGAAATCCGCTGATGAACAGGACCGTTCTTATTGCGAACACATCCAACATGCCTGTTGCGGCGAGAGAGGCATCCGTTTACACGGGAATGACAATTGCCGAATATTACAGAGACATGGGATATAACGTCTCACTGATGGCGGATTCAACGTCAAGATGGGCGGAAGCGATGAGAGAGATCTCATCAAGACTTGAAGAGATGCCAGGAGAGGAAGGTTATCCCGCTTACTTAGCAGGAAGATTATCAGAGTTCTACGAGCGTGCGTGCAGATGCAAAACGTTAGGGAACGCGGAAGGTTCGATCTCGGTGATAGGCGCGGTCTCACCGCCGGGCGGAGACCTTTCCGAACCGGTCACGCAGAACACGTTACGCATTGTGCGTGTGTTCTGGGCGCTTGACACAAAACTGAGAGAGAGAAGACACTTCCCTGCGATCAACTGGCTTACGTCGTACTCATTGTATGATAAACAGCTGAGAGCATGGTACTCATCCAACGTGGCAGAGGATTTCCCTGCGCTCAGAGAGTGGGCGATGCAGATACTCCAGAAAGAATCGGAACTGCAGGAGATAGTTCAGTTAGTTGGTTCGGATGCGTTACCGGATGAACAGAAAGTTACGTTAGAAGTTTCAAAGATGATAAGAGAGATATTCCTGCAGCAGAACGCATACCACCCGGTGGACACGTTCTGCCCGATGCAGAGGCAGTACACAGTGATGAAACTGATAAGGAAGTTCTCCGATCTCGCGTACAAAGCATTGGCGGCAGGTACGCCCGTAACCAAAATAGCGAACGTACAGGCGAAGCAGAGACTTGCGATGGCCAAGTACGAACAGAACATCGATGACGAGTACAAAGCAGTTGATACGGACCTTGACAAAGAGTTCGCAGGACTGGGGGTGTGATCAATGAGCAAAGTTTCCAAAGAGTACAAAACGATCACGGAGATCGCCGGTCCGCTGGTATTCGTGAAAAAGACGGAACCGATATCATATCAGGAACTGGTAAGCGTAAAACTTTCGGACGGTTCGGTGAAGAGAGGACAGGTCCTCGACTCATCCGACGACATGGTGGTTGTTCAGATATTTGAAGGAACGTCCGGTATCGACAGGGACGCGAGCGTCCGTTTCCTCGGCGAAACGATGAAGATGCCCGTTTCGAAAGATATGTTAGGACGTGTACTATCCGGAAGCGGTGAACCGCTGGACGGAGGACCCGCCATAACACCGGAAAAGAAATTGGATATTGTGGGGGCAGCCATAAACCCGTGGGCAAGGGACAACCCCGCTGATTTCATTCAAACCGGAGTTTCAACAATAGACGGAATGAACACCCTCGTCAGAGGTCAGAAGTTACCGATATTCTCAGCGTCAGGGTTACCGCACAACGATCTTGCGATGCAGATCGCGAGACAAGCGAAAGTTCGCGGCAAGGACGAAGAGTTCGCTGTCGTTTTCGTAGCAATGGGTATCACGAACGAAGAGAAGCAGTCGTTCATGAAGGAATTCGAAAGAACCGGCGCTCTGAAGAGTGCGGTGGTCTTCCTTAATCTCGCCGATGACCCGGCGATCGAGCGTATCGTCACTCCGCGTTTAGGATTGACGACGGCAGAGTACATGGCGTTCGAACTTGATATGCAGGTGCTCGTCATAATGACGGATCTCACGAACTACTGCGAAGCGTTAAGACAGGTTGGAGCGGCAAGAGAGGAAGTTCCCGGAAGAAGAGGATATCCGGGGTACATGTACACCGATCTGGCGCAGCTGTACGAGCGTGCGGGAAGAATAAAGGGAAAGAAGGGAAGTATCACACAGATCCCGATCCTTTCAATGCCAGGTGATGATATAACGCACCCGATACCCGACCTTTCCGGTTACATAACAGAAGGACAGATAGTCATGTCACGTGAGTTGCACCGCGCAGGGATATACCCGCCGGTGAACGTTTCGTCGTCATTAAGCAGACTGATGAACGCAGGTGTCGGTCCCGGTAAGACAAGGGAAGATCACAAGGCAGTATCAGACCAGTTGTATGCGGCGTACGCGGAAGGAAAGGATCTCAGAGGACTTGTCGCGATCGTGGGTAAAGAATCGCTTTCCGAGAAGGACAGAAAACTTCTGGACTTCGCAGACATCTTTGAGGACCGCGTTGTACGGCAAGGACATGAGGAAGACCGTTCGATAGAGGACACGTTAGCAATCGCGTGGGACATCCTTAAGTCACTGAGCCGCGACCAGCTGACGAGAATTGATCGAAAATACCAGGAAAAGTACCTTCAGGGCTGAGAAAGATGCCGACCCAAGAGATCACACCGACGCGTTCCGCTTTGCTTGAAGTGAAGAAGAAGATCAAGTTATCCAAGAGCGGATACAAGATCATGAAGATGAAGCGCGACGGTCTGATAATCGAATTCTTCGAAGTTCTCGAAAAAGCGAAGAAGATGCGCGGCAGCGTTCTCTCGGACTACGACCAGGCGATGCAGAAGATCTCCGTTGCAAGAGCAGTGGAAGGCGCAATTGCGGTGAAAAGTGCTGCGTATGCATTGAAAGCAGGACCGGAAGTGAAACTCGGAAGCAAGAGCATCATGGGAATGATGGTACCCAAGGTGGAATGCGAAACGATACGTGCGCCTATGACAGAAAGAGGTTACGGTGTTATCTCCACATCCGCGTACATCGAAGAAGCGGCCCAGTCATTCGAAAAATTACTGGAGACGCTTGTCAAGGCCGCGGAAGTGGAAATAACCATGAAGAAACTTCTGGATGAAATTGAAAAAACAAAGAGGCGTGTGAACGCCCTTGAATTCAAGGTCATACCGGAACTTCAGGAAGCGGAAGCATTCGTTGAGTTCAGGCTGCAGGAAATGGAAAGAGAGAATACAATACGTCTGAAACATCTGAAGAAGAAGGGCGAGGCGTAACGTGGACCTGGAAGAGAAGTTCCTCGAGATCACGGATAACCCGGAGAAAAGAGCGAAAGCATTCAAGATCGTCTGGCTTGTAAGCTACGGAATGCTGATGCTTGGTCTCTTCATCATCATCGGCGTTCTGTGGCTGCAGTTCCGTTAAACATCTTAACATCCTTAATTTTTAATAATTCATGTTGCAGCAGCCGACGTTTTCTGCAATCCCACAATTCCGAGAACGATCATCACAGCGAACGCGATCCTCAATACGCTGACGGGATCATTCATTAACAGTATACCGTA
>WQXR01000036.1 GCA_009784745.1 Methanomassiliicoccaceae archaeon
ATTTTTAATAATTCATGTTGCAGCAGCCGACGTTTTCTGCAATCCCACAATTCCGAGAACGATCATCACAGCGAACGCGATCCTCAATACGCTGACGGGATCATTCATTAACAGTATACCGTAAACGAACGTTCCCGTCGCTCCTATGCCGACCCAAACAGCATACGCAGTCCCTACAGGCATACCCGATGACATCGCTTTAGAGAGCATGATCATACTTAACATAATGAATATGAGCGCCGCCAACGACCATAGGACGTTCTCAAAACCGTTCGAATATTTCATCGACACCGCCCAAATGACCTCGAACAGTCCGCCGATCAGAATGAACGTCCATCCTTTGTTCATTTCACACCCCCGCGGTGACGTAAAGGCCGACGATCCCGGTGACCGTCAGAACGGTGAACAGCATTCTCATTACTGTTATCCTTTCTTTGAAAATAACTATGCCTGCGATCAGTGTGCAAACGGCACCGATGCCAGCCCAGACCGCATACGCAGTACCGGCAGGAAGCAACGACATTATTATGAACAGCAGGTAAAGACTGACGGCAAGGAAAATGACCGTTGCCAGTGACCACGGAAGATCCCTGAAACGGTCGGAGCGTTTCATCGAGACGACCCAGCACGGTTCAAGAAGGCCTGCAATTATCAAATATATCCAAGCGATGCCCATTGTTCCACGCTCACGATCAAAAACGTTTCATTATCGTGTCGCCTGTGCCAAGATGGACCATCGGCATCACACCCGGCGACGGATTGAAGTTATGCATCCTCTGATATTCGGTCTGATCCTGCCACGTGGATGCCGCTATGAGACGTATACCTCTGTACTCAACGGTATCTGCGCTGTGAACGTGACCTGTGACAAATATATCAGGCACCTTATCAATAACAAGATAATCCTTCCTCTCCGGTGCTAAGGCAGTTTTCATACCATACATCGGTGCAAGATGTCTGCGTTCAAGCATCTCTCTCATCACGGCGATGGAATCATCGTACGATAACTTCTGAACACTCGCGACCCAATCGTCAATGCTTCTTCCGTGATACGTAAGTATCTTCCTTCCCTCGATCTCCAGACCGACGGGGTTCGCAGTGAGCATAACATTCGAATCGAATGTTTTTGTAAATACTTCGGACAATGCGGGCTGCGGTTCCGCAGGACGGCACGCGTCGTGATTGCCCGGTTGAACGACCATTTTGATATGATCCGGAATTTCCTTCAAATATTCGCCGAGACGGCTGTACTGACGATGAATATCGTCTATCAAAAGTTCTTCCTGCTGACCCGGGAATATACCGATACCGTCAACAACGTCACCGGGCAGAACAATATAATCCAGATCCATCTTTTTTGCATTCTCTTTTAACCATTTTACCATATTTTTCCATCTTGTTTCAAGGAATGTCCCGCTGCCTACGTGAACGTCCGACAGAAAGGCAACAGAAGAAACGGAATCCGTACGCAACCAACTGCGGTTGGTCGGGACGCTCGGTCTTATTATCTCATCCGCGACCAGAAGGCCGCCGTCCTTAGTTGGCGAACCGATAACACCGACGACCTCATCATTGACGACAATATCATTAACGCGGCCGGAATCTTTCATTATCAGAACCTTGCACGTACCGGATTCGTCCTCAAGCGTAAGCATCCGGTGCCCGTTCTTGGTCAGAGCGGATTCCGATACCATTCCTATGACCTGCACCTCACGTTGCATCGTTAACGCCTTATCAAGCGGAAGAACGGCTCCGAGACGGTTCCTCAGCAGGTCCCGTATCGCGTTATAGCGGCTCATGAAATACTTCGAGAAGTCATCGACCTTACCTTCGCATGTGGATTCTCCGGTGACATCCGATCCTTTGATGACAGAGATATCATGCTGACTTTTGTTCTTCGGCGCCACCGGTTCCGTTATCTCTTTTTTCAGAACGTCGCCGGAAAGAAAATTCAGAACGTCGTTCTTTTCGACGAACATGGCATTCTTCGATATCGCCGATAATATATTGTTAACGAACATCATCGGTTCTGCGTTCGAAAGTATGATCTCCAGTGCGTCAGGCGTGAGGAACATATTCCTCTGGGCGGCGACCTTCAGCACATCGGTTCTCATGTCGTCGAAGTAGCGGATGATTTGTTATATACTTTTTTGAACATCCGGTATCATGATCCCGTCGATAAGTGCGACATGTCCTGTTTTTCCCAGTGAGAACGCGGAAAAGGTAACGCGTGCGGTGATGAACATATTTCCGGATGCTGTTCTGAACATACAGGAAAATGAGATAAGCGCAGAACCAGGGGATACGGAACATTTCGGAGAACAGATACGCAAACAGAAGATACTGGACACCGCACGTTCCGTGATGATGAAAGGACGGAAGAACACAGAACGCACAATATTCCACCTTAACAAACAGGCGGCATACGCGGGAAAGATATCATTCGTCGAAGAAAGGACGATACTCGGAACGATAAAAGTGACAATAGAGGCGGAAGATATAACAGCATTCATTGAATTACTGGCACCGCACACGGTCAACGGCGAGGAGGTAAAGATATGATCGGAGCATCATCAACAACATTCTGCACAGAAAGCATAGAGAACACGCTCATCAGAGTTGCAAAAGAATTCGATCATTGGGAAATAATCTCAGAAGGGGAACATTACCTTCCGCTGGTGATGCGGAGATTGGAAGCGATCGCTCCCTCCTATGATATCAGATTTTCGATACACGCGCCGATATCGGATGTGAATCCCGGGGCGTTATGCGAAAGGCTGAGAGAAGCGGCCGTGATGGAACTGATCGCGGCGATGGAACAGGCGATAGAACTTGATGTCAAGACAATAACCATACATCCGGGCTTTGAATCGCCGGTGATACCCGGTTTCGGATCAAGATCGGCGGAAAGAGCGAAGCGTTCGATGAGAACGATAGACCGCATAATGAATGAATTCGGCGTGACCGCATGTTTAGAGAACATGCCGTCTTTCAAATACATGCTCGGAAGGACGGCAAAAGAGATGTTCGATCTCGTTGACGGTACGGACATGAAGATATGCTACGATATCGGACACGCCAACACAACAGGCCAGATAGATGAGATATTAGATATGCTCGGAGACAGGATAGGAAACATTCACATACATGATAACAACGGTGAGAATGATGATCACATGACCATCGGCGACGGTAATATCGATTTTGCTCCGATCTTAAAGAAATTATCCAAATACAAAGGAAAGTATGTGATAGAATCAAGATCACTGGAATCAGCGGTAGTATCAAAAGAGCGGTTAAAGAGGATGCTGTCCCTCTGAAATTATCTTTTTGACGTACAGCAGACCGTATTTCGCATAACGTACGATGAACACAACACCTATTGCGGTCACCGCAAGCAGGAACAATGACGACATCAATGTTCCGACGGACCCCATCACCCATCCGAGGGATGATAAGTAATTCACAATAAAATGCAGCATTATCGACGCGTACAACCCATACTTTACGAAAAGATATCCCAACGCCAATCCGGTAACGAACGTCGGGATCATTTTGAACATATCCCATCCCGATAAATGAGCATAAGAGAACCATACCGCGGAAATGAGGATGAACACCAATGCCTCCCTACTCATTCCGAATCCGCCGAACAGGCGTTCTATCGATCCCTTCTCTCGGAGCATCAGTCCGAGCGCGGCCATCGGTGCGCCGATCACCAATACGCGGCTGAGTATCTCTTCCCAGACGGATGCGTTAATGAGAAGATATTGATCGATCCACGCAGGATCGGAAGGAGGAGGTACGTAAGGTTCCCCTCCCGAAGAGACAATGAATGCGTTGAGTATCACGTTGAACGATACGGTGGCGGCAAAGATGGTCACGATAGTGTAAAGCGGCATCTCCTTCACTGCGGCAGCGATCTTAAGGGAAGGATCGTTCCTGCTTACTATCTTCTCACCGCCCTCGTTGTATTGTGCATCATCTTCGCAGAACTTTTTAACAAAGATCTTACCGCTGCCGTACATCAGGAGGATGAATGATGCGGTGACAGAGAACAGAATGAACAGGTAGTAAAGAAGAGCAAAGATGCCTTCCACGCGGAATAGGATGACAGGCGAAGGCGCCAGTATTATTATTCCTAACGAATAGTTGCCGATGACCGGCAATATCTCGCTTGATGCCCAGAATGCGGTGTAAATTTCAAAGAAAAGCACCGGAACACAGATCATTAAAAGAATTATTCCCGCCAGCAAAGCAATGACGGAAAGCGTATTGTTCTTGGCTTCTGTCATTCTGTCACCATTCATTGTGATGCGGCATCCGAATTCAGTATTGACAAAATGCCGTTGATGCGTTCGATCTCGACAACGGCCAATATGCGCTTGCCGTCCTTCGCCAAATGACGTATGCGGTTGGCCATGTACTTCTCTCTCAATTTCGTAAGTTCACGGAATCCTTTGGAATTGTTCACAAAGGCATCCCATGATATTGCGAACGATTCTGCGGATGAGATATCGAATCTCTTTTTCAATGCCTTTCTTGCAAGTCGCCCTTCCTTAAGAAGTTCAAATGTTGTTATGAGGTTGCAATAGACCTCGGAAAAGTATTCCTCATCGAGATCGAGCGGCATGACCTGAATTGAATTCTCATTGCATACGTCCACCAATGCGGCGAACGCCGGCGACGGAACATCCGTATCGCCGAAAGTACCCAGATGGTGCAAATATACAAGATCTATATCCTCAAGTTCCTGATCTTCTTTTAATTCATCCCTGATACCGACGGCAATTATATCTTCTTTCCCGAGGGATACGGCGTAAATGTCATATCCCTTTGCAGATTCTTTCACTCTCTCGTATTCACTGACAAGTCCCTTCACAACGGGAAGGATGTCAACGTCGCACCCGTTCACTCGAACAGCGATCATTCGTGGCCGCTCCGTTCAAGGACGAGATCCTTCAGTTCAGACTGGTCGTCCATCTTTTTTATCTCATCCTTCGTTACAATGGCTGTTGATTGAATATTATCAATATTCCTTTTGCGTTCAACGATTATCACCGAATGCTGTCCCGATATTCGTGAAATATCGGAAACAATGGACGCTTTGTGCAATAACCTTTCCTCATCTCCGCCCAATCCCGTAAGTATGACCATCTTCTCGCTTCTTGTCAGTGCTTCGAAGGGACTGCGTACTGTCGGTGTGACGGAACAGCCGAGATCCAAAAGGATATTGAATATCTGGACATCCGTCCTTTTCGCTCCTGAGACCTCATATTCCTGACTTTTTTTCTCGTTCTTGTATGCGAACGGGTCCATCGCTTCGATTATGGGAACATTCAGGAACTCTTCCAATCTTATTGCGGCATCTATCATTGCGCTCATTCCCGTCTCGTACATCTGTATCGTCCTTCTTGATACGCCCGCAGTTTCGGCCAATGTTCCGAGGCTGAGGCCTCTCGTTTCCCTGAGGTGGCGTAGCAGATCCTTGTCCAACTTCACATAAAGGCCGCCGGGTGCCGCGAAGATCAGCGGCGGTATCTCGCTCAAAAGATGATCCTCCAGAGTTTCGTTGGATATTATTGAGATGTTGAATCTTGAGTATACTATACCCGCTTCAAGGGCACCGGAACTTGAACGCTCTCCGATGAGTATCGGACTGGCGCCCAACGCTTCGGCAAGTATCTTCATTTCGTCGGCGTTCTCTCTTGAAAATGCGTCCACATTGCTTAATATCTTCACAATGAGCAGCGAATCATTCTTTCTTCCGACTATATCGAAACAGACGCTTCTCATGTTAAGCGGAGATGATACACTGTAACCGGCCCTTGCAAGGATCGCACGCGTGGTGTTGATAAGTTCCTCTCTGCTCACGGATAATAAAGAGAATGTCCTTCTATTTAATACCTCTAACGAGCACCCGCACCTTGGATTGGGGCGGAACGCCCTCACGTCACGGACGTGAGAACGGTCACGCGTACAGTCCCGTGTATTTGCCCAGCTCTTCTCTCGCGGCGGGTCCGAATTTGTCGACGGCTTTTACAAAGTATTCCATCCTCACTCTGCACGCTCTCAATTCATCGTCCGTTGGTATGTTCCCCGAAGCGACAAGTCCGCGCACAGCGGTCATAACGGCCTCGTTGCATATCGCTGATATGTCTGCTCCGGAACATCCTTCGGTCATTTCCGCAAGCTCTTCGATGTTCACATCATCATCCAATGGTTTGTCTTTTGTATGGATGCCGAATATCGATATTCTTGACTCTTTGTCCGGTGAGCCGATGAGTATGCTCTTATCAAAACGCCCGGGCCTTAGCAAAGCAGGGTCGATTATGTCCGGACGGTTCGTCGCGCCTATGACAACAACTCCGTTCAGTGCACGCAAGCCGTCCATTTCAGTTAACATTTGTGAAATTACTCTTTCAGTTACTTTACTGTCATCACCCGTTCCGCGTTGCGGTGCTATCGAGTCTATCTCATCCATGAATATCACGCACGGTGCGGCCTGCCTCGCCTTTCTGAACGTTTCTCTTACTGCTTTTTCGCTTTCGCCGACCCATTTGCTCAGAAATTCCGGACCGTTCACGGAAATGAAATTTGCCTCGCTTTCCGTTGCGACGGCCTTTGCCAACATTGTCTTTCCCGTACCGGGGGGACCGTAAAGCAATATCCCTTTGGGCGGTTTTGCGTTCATGTGATCAAAAACTTTGCCATATTTCAGCGGCCATTCGACCGCTTCCTTGAGTTCCTGTTTAGCATGTGCCAGCGCACCGATATCATTCCAATAGACGCGCGGTTTTTCTATCAGCACCTCACGCATCGTGGACGGCTGCATCTCTCTCAGTGCAACGTTAAAATCATCCTTGTTCACATTTATCTTGTTCAATGTTTCGAACGGTATCTCATCCGTCTCAAGATCAAGTTCCGGCAGTATGCGGCGAAGCGCAGCCATCGCCGCTTCCTTCGTAAGGGCGGAAAGATCCGCTCCTGCGTAGCCGTGTGTAAGATCCGCTAAACGATCAAGATCAACATCATCGGTAAGGGGCATACCCCTTGTGTGTATCTGCAGTATCTCCATCCTTCCGTCGCGGTTCGGAATGCTTATCTCTATCTCGCGATCAAATCTTCCGGGTCTCCTTAACGCCTCGTCCAACGCGTTAGGTCTGTTCGTTGCACCTATCACGACAACTTTACCTCTTGTCTCAAGGCCGTCCATTAACGCAAGCAACTGAGCAACTATCCTCCGTTCCTGTTCTCCGGATACCTCGTCGCGCTTGGGCGCGATGGAATCTATCTCGTCAATGAATATTATGCTGGGAGCATTCTCTTCCGCGTCCTTGAATATCTCTCTCAATCGTTCTTCAGATTCGCCGTAGAACTTGCTCATGATCGCGGGACCGCCGATGGAAATGAAATTGCTGCTTGTCTCGCCTGCCACCGCTTTCGCTAACATCGTTTTTCCCGTTCCCGGGGGGCCGTGCAGTAACACGCCTTTAGGCGCTTCGACACCCAATCTTTTGAACAATTCCGGGTGTTTCAGCGGGAGTTCTATCATTTCCCTTACTTTCTTTACCTCATCACCCAATCCGCCGATGTCCTCGTATGCGACCTTCGGTATGTCTCCCGTTTTATTCGTCGGTTTGGTGTTTATCTTCACGCTCGTCGCTGATGTCATTATCACCGCGTCGGCCGCAGGCGTGAACGACGTTACCGCAAGGTCGATCTTATTGCCCATGATGTTAAGCGTTACGATATCGCCCTTGGACAGTGCGCGCGATTCGAATATCTGCTTAAGATAATCTTCTCCGCCTTGGAGTTTTACCTCTTCCGTAGGCGAGAAAGTGATCTTATCGGCATTCTTTGCCGTAACTTTCTTGATATCCACACGTTCGTCAATGCTTGTTCCGGCGTTCCGTCGTGTGGAACCGTCTATCCTTATCGTACCTCGGTTGGTATCTTCATAATCGCCCTTCAACACTTTTGAAACAGTTTTTTTGTTGCCGCTTATCTGTATTATGTCTCCCACTTTCAGATCGAGTATCTCCATCAGAGCGGGATCGATCCTAGCAACTCCTCTTCCAGCCTCGCCGGGTCTAAGTTCGGCGACCTTCAATGCTTTATCTCTTGCCATAGTCTGCCTCCTTCCAACATCCTTGTTTTTCTCGGAAATCATATTGGTTATTGCTTCTATATAAACATTTCTATATTACACTTTACTCGATCCAAAAACGGGAATAAACAGGGATATGAGCACACCTCAATACATTCATAATGAAATGGTTCACTAATGTACATAATTATACATCAATGTACATAATGTTAATATACTAATTGTCAAATTGCACGATCATGACAAAAAATAGCGATCTGCGTGTGACCTTGTCATTGGACGAGATCCCGAAGAAATGGTATAACATAGCGGCAGACCTCAAAGGACTGCAGCCGACGCTGCATCCAGGGACGAGAGAACCGGTAACGGAAGAGGATCTCGCACCTGTATTCACGAAGTCTGTGATAAAACAGGAGATGTCCACGGAAAGGTACATCACGATACCGAAAGAGGTACGTGAGAATTACATCTCACTGAACAGGCCGTCGCCTCTTCAGAGAGCGGTGAATTTGGAAAAGGTACTGAGAACGCCGGCAAAGATATACTTCAAACGTGAAGACCTAAGTCCCGTAGGAAGTCACAAAGGCAATTCGGCGTTAGCACAGGCATACTACTGCATGAAGGATGGTATTCATACAATAACAACGGAAACGGGAGCAGGACAATGGGGTACCGCGTTGGCATTGGCGTCAAGTATATTTGACTTGGACTGCACAGTGTTCATGGTCCGCGTAAGTTACGATCAGAAACCGTTCAGAAGGACGATAATGCAAACCTACGGTGCAAAAGTGCATGCGTCTCCGAGTCCCGTGACGGAATACGGCAAGAAATTGCTGAAGGAACATCCCGATACCACAGGTTCGTTAGGAATAGCGATATCCGAAGCGATCGAGATGGCCGTAAGGGATCCCGGAACGAAATATACGTTAGGAAGTGTCGCCAACAGCGTTATACTGCATCAGACGGTCATCGGTCTTGAAACGATGGAGCAGATGAAGAAAGCGGAGATAGTGCCGGATCACATGGTCGCATGTATCGGCGGCGGCTCCAATTTCGCCGGTTTCGTGTTCCCGATGATGCGCGAGAAGATGCTCGGTAAGACGGAATGTGAGTTCGTCGCCGCTGAACCGAAGGCTGCCGCGAGTTTAACGGAAGGAGAGTTCAGATACGATTTCGGTGACACCGCGGGAATGACGCCGCTGTTCAAAATGTTCACACTGGGTCATGACTTCATTCCATCGGGAATTCACGCCGGAGGCTTAAGATATCACGGCATGTCGCCGCTCGTGAGCGAAGCATATAACCAAGGATTGATGAGCGCCCGTTCGTACGATCAGACGGAAACGTTCGAAGCAGGTGTCCTCTTTGCGAAAGCAGAGGGAATAATACCGGCACCGGAATCAACGCACGCGATAAAGGCGGCGATCGATCTTGCGCTGGAAGCGAAAGCGAAGAACGAGGAGAAAACAATAGTCTTCTGCCTGTCGGGTCACGGAATGTTGGATCTTGCAGGATATGAGAAATTCATCTCAGGAACGTTGGCATCATCGTCAAGGATGAATTGATCCTTTGTACCATGGGCGGGTACCGCCCCAAACACCTTTTTATCGCCTTTTTCAGGAAATGATATATACGGAACAAATGTACACACATACGTGGCAGGCGTACTGAAAGAGAGTTCCGTCATCATTACAGAACAGAAGGAAAGCAGTCAGATCTACAACAAAGGCAATTTCGGTTATCCGTTAAGCGGCGGTTCCTTGGAATTGGATCTGATAGAAGCAACATTCCTTGCGGAAACGGGACGTCTGGATGTTCTCTGCGATAACGAAAAGATGACGTTCCCGTCGCTCTTGGAATATTCATCATCCGCGTCCGAAGGGTTCGATATACGTTACATGGTGTACAGGGACATAAGGCAACGCGGTTTTGTCGTGAAGCCGGAGGTTGGCGAGATAGATCTTTCCGTTTTCCCGAGGGGAAAGACATTGAGCGATTCGCGCCCGAAATATCTGGTCAAAGCGGTGTCTGAGAGAACAGCATTCAATATCGACGCGCTTATGGAACTTGCCGAAACGACCGGATCGAAAGGAAGGGAACTTCTTTTCGGGATAGTTGACGAAGAAGGCGATATGACGTATTACGTTGTATCAAAACGCGAACTTTCCGGTACGATGCGGCCGTTTGATGATACTGTCAAGGCAGAAGGGAAATTGATAAAGGATCGCGTATTCATTTTTGACGATTCTTCGGCGTATGCGGCCGGAGCATTCGGCAAGGCGGTAGGCAGTGTGCTGCAGATATCGCTCATTGAAACGTGTTATCTGATGAAGAAAGGACTGATAAGTTCCGTATCGGCGGAGAACAACAAGAAAATGAGACTGACAGATATGATAAAGTTCGGAAGATCTGCGCAGGATGAATTTGATCTCAGATTGAAAGCATTCACGGACATGAGGGACTCAGGACTTGTTGTGAAAACGGGATTCAAATACGGCACCCATTTCAGGGTGTATGAGAAACATCCGGACACATGTCACGCACGATTCCTGGTGCATTCAGTTGATGGTTCAAGAACACTGATGTGGCCGGAGATATCCAGGGCCGTGAGACTTGCGCACGGCGTGAAAAAAGAGATCTTGTTCTGCCGCGTAAAAGATAAGGCGGAATATCTGGAATTCAAAAGGTTCAGACCTTAAAAAAAGAATTACACAGTGGGCGAAGCCCACTGAAGATGTTTCATAACTGAATTTCAATACCAAGTTTCTCGGTAAGTTCCTTGTAGCGGTTCCGTATCGTAACTTCGGTGACGCCGGCAACGTCGGCAACTTCCCTCTGCGTCCTGCGCTCATTGCAAAGTATCGACGAAATGTATATCGCCGCCGCCGCAACGCCTGTGGGCCCGCGGCCTGACGTCAGTTCCTTTTCGGACGCATCCTTCAGGATCTCCGCCGCTTTGCTCTGGACCTCGCCGCTTAATTTCAGTTCCGAACAGAATCTCTGAACGTAATCCTGAGGTTTCGTCGGCATTAGTTTCAGTTTCAACTCACGTGTCATGAATCTGTATGTCCTGCCGATCTCTTTTCTCCCGACCCTGCTTGATCCTGCGACCTCGTCAAGTGTCCTCGGTACGCCGCACTGTCTGCAGGCGGCGTAAAGCGATGCTGCAACGACGCCTTCGATACTTCTTCCTCTGATCAAATTCTTATTGACCGCTTTTCTGTAGACCATCGCTGCTGTTTCTCTTACGTTACGCGGAAGACCCATGGCCGATGCCATCCTGTCCAATTCGGAAAGTGCGAACGCTAAGTTCCTTTCGGTCGCATTCGAGACACGTATCCTTCGCTGCCATTTCCTTAAACGGTATAACTGCGCTCTGTTCCTTGTGGGGATGCTCTTTCCGTAACTGTCCTTGTTCTTCCACGAGATCTCCGTTGACAGTCCCTTGTCGTGTATGGTATACGTCATCGGTGCGCCGGTACGCGCCCTCTTCTCTCCCTGTTCAACGTCGAACGC
>WQXR01000037.1 GCA_009784745.1 Methanomassiliicoccaceae archaeon
GTAGTCCATGCCACAGATGCCCCAGGGGTTAGTATAAGTGCTACACCTCTGTCCCCTGTTGCAACGGTCCTGGTATCAACCTCTTTCTCCATAATCTCATTTATGGTACCGACAGCAACCAAACTCTTGGCGTTATAGTCGCCCGGGCGCTTTTCCCATGCTACATCCAGCGTCGGGAACTGTAAGCCTGATATCGGATCGGGTTTTGGATCCACATCCCCCCAGTAATAGTAGCTCTCGTACGACTGTGCGAACGTAAGTTTCTTAACGGGGTGTGTCAGACAGAATTTGAATGTTCCCTCTTCGCCAGATGGGCGTTTGATCGGTTCGCGACCGGCCTGTAACGGGTCACCGTCGTTGTACTTTTCGAACTCGTACTGTAAATATCCGCCATATTTGTTGTCGGTCCATATCCAGAATGTTATGTACAGACCTGGGGCGTACACTGCCGGGGCATTTGGATCCAGAAGGCTCAGAACGGCTGTGCCCGGTTCCCTCATTAAAGTTCCGTCCGAATTGTAAATATAATTTCCTGGTCCGAAACTTCCGAAGTATATCAGAGATCCGTATTCTTCTGTGATTCTGCTGTTTCCGACGAAACCGCACGTAATTATCGGATTATCATATACTCTCAGTGTTCCAGTGTTCTTCACTTCTCCCGTAAGAACACCAGCGGTGACCCTGATCTCAAGTACACCGCCCGTCAGCGTGTTCGTGCCGCCGAGGAAAAATTCCCCGTCGACGATAAATTCTGAACCCGGATAGAATAGCATCATACTGCTTCCCGGTGTGCTCACGCAATTCGGAGCGTGCATGTTCAGCGCTCCGTATACGTTGACTGTTCCTGATATTATTGCTGTCGCCGCTGCCGGTACGGTCAGTGACCCGTTTATTGTCAGCGTTTTTGTCGCTGACGTTGTTACCTCTCCCGACACGGCGAGAGTGCCTGCTATCGTTGTGTCCGTTTTTATCGTCAAAATTCCGCCAGTGTTGACTGCCAGCATCTTGCCCGTCGGGACGGTCAGTGACCCTGTCACTTCAAGTTCGCCCGATATTTCGGCGGGCCCGGTCGCATTGACCGTGAGTGCTCCTGTCGCATTCAAATTCAATATTCCTAACACGTTCATGGATCCGCTGATCTCTACGTCGCCGGGACCTGATATTGAAGATGCTGCCAAGTCCGGGACTGTCAGAGTGCCTATTGTCAAAGTTTTTACGTCTGCGACGGTCAAAGACCCTGACAGACTCACGGTACCTGCGAGAGTGTTGTCTTCATTGATCGTTAGAGTCCCGCCCGCTTTCACATCCACGGTTGCACCGGTGTTCACGGACAGTGTGCCGCCTGCAACAAGCGTTCCGCTGATGTTTGCTGTTGCGTTGCCGCTTAGTGTCAGGCTCGCGCCTGTGCCTACGTCCAGGGTTCCACCGACGTTCACATCTACAGTTGCGGTGGTCGCTGCGGTCAATGTTCCTGATACTGTGAGAGTTCCGTTGATCGTAGCCGTGCCTGTTATTGTAAGGTCAGCGTCATCGTCTATGAGCAGAGATGCACCAGAGTCCACTGTCAGCGAACCTGTTGACAATTTACCGGGGCCGATGATCGACACGCCTGCGACCGTGACCGTGACCGAGGCGAAATTGGCCGTACCCGCACCGTTTAGTTCTATTTCCGTTCCTTCTAATTTGAGGCTTCCTGCGAATACTGTGTCATCCAGCAGGATAAGCTTTCCTTTTATTGCATCTGTCGGTGCCGCGATCGCTTCGGCAACGACGACGCTTCCTGCGTACGTCGGTATGTCGAGTTCCACTTCACCGTATATTATTAGTTTGTTCACGGCAGCGGGAAGCACATCATTGATCGCACTTCCGACATCTATGCACCATATCGGATCTACATATAGTTCGCCGTGTTCATTCCACTGATGATCGTACAGCCCGGTTACTGCGGTTGAGAGGTCATCATATCCGGTACCATCCTTTGCATAGAATTTCCCCTTCACAAAGTCCGACCCGTCGATATTAAAACCGTCAGGGACCTCAGGAGGAACAACTCCGAGAACGCCGTCATAATAGTTGTCATTGTTGGCATCATACAGCCCATTGTCCGCCATCGAAAGGACGGGCACCATTAACAGTGCGAGGGCCACGATCAGTATCGCCACATTCTTTTTGGTCACAGTTTTCACCTTTTTGCGCTTTGATGCGTCCTTTGCCCTCTGTCATGGCAACAGCAATGAAAACGCCTGTTGCCGTGACAGCTGAACCTGTTCCCAAGTGCGGTCTGTTAACAAGGTTGTACGGACCCTGTACCGCCAAGGAGCATCTTGGCTTGCTGGGCGCTAATCGGTTGGAAAGTACTTAATCTTTCTCTATAATTCTTCTATATAAGATATTTAAGGGGCGCCCGCATGCCGGGCGCGGGCGCCGCGTTAACAGGTGTTCACACCGCCCGCTGCCTTATATATCCATTGGTCTGGGTATATGTTCCTTCATCGAATGTGAATGGTTTTCTTTAGGTGCGCCCCGTTAACTTGAACGGATATCGCGTACACCGAAAAATCACGGGATCGTATGCGGAATTTTATCATTACAACGTGTTCGTGTCACATCATATAGAGGAAAGAGGTGGACTGGGCGAGATTCGAACTCGCGGCTTCGTGCTTGCAAAGCACGCGATCTACCGCTGATCTACCAGCCCGTGTTTGACCGAGTAGCAACGAACATGATATATATCTTTCGCACCCCTTTTCATTATGCATGTGACGTTAACGCTCATTCGGGCGCTTCGGTCATCGGCAAGATTAAAATAGTATGTCACGTGTTAGCACGTATCACAGAGGTGGAAAAAGTGTTCGGAAAGAACATACGCATGGAAAGGATAATCGACCGCAGAACAGGGAACGCGGTCATAGTTCCGATGGACCACGGGATATCGATAGGTCCGATAAAAGGCATAATTGAAATGAAAGATACCGTGAATGCGGTGAGCGAAGGCGGTGCTACGGCCGTTCTGATGCAGAAAGGTCTGATACCTTACGGGCACAGAACTGTCGGTCATGACGTCGGTCTGATATTACATATGTCAGCGTCAACGAATATCGGTTCAACGTCCGATTCCAAAGTTCTGGTCGCCACCGTGGAAGAGGCGATAAAGTTGGGTGCTGATGCTGTATCCATACACGTGAACCTCGGTGCGGAAAGCGAACCGAACATGCTTTCCGACCTCGGAAAGGTATCACGCGATTGCGCCGAATGGGGCATCCCCCTTTTGGTGATGGCATATGCGCGCGGCCCCACCGTTAAAGATCAATTCGATCCCGATACCGTGGCGCATTGCGCCAGAGTGGCAACTGAACTGGGAGCGGATCTGATAAAAGTAAGTTACACCGGTGACATAGATACCTTCAGGAATGTGGTGAAGGGTGCTCTTGCGCCTGTGCTGATAGCCGGAGGGCCGAAAATGAATTCCGACTCGGACATACTGAACATGGTGCATGATTCCGTCGAAGCAGGCGGAAAAGGCGTGTCCATCGGAAGGAATATATTCCAGCACAAGGACCCGATGGCAATGACCAAAGCGATATCCGGCATCGTTCTGAGCGGAATGAGTGTCAAAGAAGCGGCAAGATTCCTGAAGTGATAATAATGAAAGAGATATGGATGAGGACCGATGTTCCCGATGACCGTTCCGTGAGAAAGAAATTAATGATATCAGGTCTTGAGAATGGCATAAGGACATTCATCATACGTTCCGAGGACAAAGGATTCTCATCGCTCGGAAAAGCGGAACTTATTGTCAATGATAAGTTAACGCTCATTGGGAGCATTTCCGGACGGATCGTCAATATCACGTCACCGGAAGATCAGAACGACGCAATGGAACTTTGCGGAAAGACTGATGTCATCGTTGTGAACGCATGCGATTGGTCAGTTATACCGTTAGAGAATCTGATAGCCGCATCCTCGGGAAGAACTAAGATACTTGCTTGTGTTCCGTCCGTCGAAGATGCAAAATTATGCATGAACATCCTTGAGAAAGGAACTGACGGCATCGTGATAAGCGTGAATGATCCGAAAGATGTGAAAAACATCGTAAAGAATGCCGTTATCACCGAAGATGTATCATTAACTGCGATAAAGATAGAAAGCGTACGGAACATCCAGACAGGCGACAGGGTTTGTATCGATACGTGTTCCGTGATGATCCCCGGCGAAGGGATGCTCATCGGATCGCAGTCATCATGTTTATTTCTGGTGCAATCGGAAAGTGAGGAGAACGGATATGTTTCCGCACGTCCGTTCAGGGTGAATGCGGGTGCTGTGCACGCATATATCAAAATAGATGACGGCACCAGATATTTATCGGAACTGAAAGCGGGTGATGATGTGCTCATAGTCGGTAAGGACGGAAGGACAAGAACGGCATCCGTAGGAAGATGCAAGACCGAAGTACGGCCTATGCTCCTTGTCACCGCCGTGAACGGTAAAAAAGAATACACAACGATACTGCAGAACGCCGAAACGGTGAAACTCGTGACGCCCACAGGATCCGTATCGGTCAATGAACTTAAGAAAGGCGATGAAGTTCTTGTTCATCTTACTGAAGGCGGAAGACATTTCGGGATGGCCGTCAGCGAAAAGATAAAGGAATCTTAAAGAGAGATATCAATGAAGATATGCGCATCCCTCAGTTCTTCCGCGGATATACGTTCCGGCGATCTTAGCAAAGCAGATATCATAGAGATAAGAACGGATGTGTTCGATGCTGTTCCCGCAGATGTTCTGAGAAAAGGACAGACCGGAATTCTGACATTCAAGAATGATATTACGCATAAAGCACCGGACGGCTGGATCACGGACATCGGCACGGCGGACCGTTCCGGAATGAATGGAACGGTGATATCGTCGTACCATGATCACAATAGTACGCCGTCCTCGGATGAGATCCTTTCGATCTCGAACAAAATGAACGGCGACATCATCAAGGGCGCATTCGCCGTGAACGAGATAAAGGATAACGTAACATTACTGAACGCTTCTTCGCGTATCGGAAAAGAGCATATCATAATAGGGATGAACGACCTCGGAACGGTAACGAGGATACGGCAAAAGAGAATGAAAAATGAGTTCACGTTCGCTTACGTCGGTGAGCCTACGGCCCCGGGTCAGTTGAGCGTTAACGATATGTTCCGCCTCGGCGACGATTGTATCGTCACCGGTATTATCGGCTACGGAATAGGATATACAAGATCGCCGGCGATGCACAATGCCGCTTTCTCAGATTCAGGAATGAACGGAATATACCTGAGATTCGATACGCCTTCTCTTGACGGATTTGAAGAATTCATGACCGGTTTCGATATAAAGGGAATGAATGTCACGATGCCGTACAAAACTGATATCGTTGATCATCTGAATACGCTTGACGACGTGTCGGAAATAACTGGCGCCGTTAACACCGTAGTGAACGATAACGGAGAATTGAAAGGATACAACACCGACGTTCACGGGATAGATATGGCGCTGAAGATGAATTCCGTTAACGTCAACGGAAAAAGAGCGCTCATAATGGGTTCCGGAGGTGCCGCAAGATCATGCGCATACATCCTTTCGGAGAAAGGATGTGATGTTACGGTCACCGGACGCAATGACAATGCGGTCAATGATATTGCATCAAAATTCTCCGTCACAGCGAGGAAGAGAACATCCGTCGCGGTGAAAGGATATGATATCATCATTAACTGCATACCGCTGAACATGAACAACAGCGTATCGGAATATCCTGTAAATATTGAACAGATAGATCCGCAGCAAATTGTCTTCGACATGGTGTACGGAGAGACACATCTTACCGATATCGCGAAGAAAAGGAAATGCATGATCGTGAGAGGAGAGGATATGCTCGCATACCAAGGAATGAGATCATTCGAACTGTTCACATCGAAAAATGTTGAATTCAAGGTAATGAGGGATGCCGTATGATCTCATACGGCGCAATAACGGTGATCAATGCGATACCCTGCGGCATCGGTGCGGCCGTTGGTATAGACCTGAGAACAAAAGCGGAACTCGTTGTTCAGGGGTCAGAAAGAAAAGTGATGATAGTTAACGACCCGTCCGAAGATACGGAGATGGCACATATCTGCGTGAAAAACACATTCGAACATTTCGGCATCCCCGAACCCGACGGGTGGTCTCTTGTGATAGATTCCGAGATACCGATATCAATGGGATTGAAAAGTTCAAGTTCCGCATGCAACTCAATAGTATCATCAATTGCTGAATGGATATCCGGAGAATACGGAAAAGTTTTCAATGATACGCTTGAAATGATAAAGTTCGGTGTAAAATGCGCCAAAGAAGCGAACGTAACGATAACCGGTGCATTCGACGATGCATGCGCGTGCCATTTGGGAGGGTTGGTCATCACAGATAATCGTAACGATACGCTGATCTCACGCAACGGAACGGAAGAGAAGGATGTCATCATCCTTATTCCGGGAACGAAGATACGCAAACCGTCCCTGAATGCTGATAATTTCCGTAAATTTTCGGATGATGCGAAAGAACTGATAAAAATTGCGGAAAATGATTGGTGCGCCGCCCTCACCCTCAACGGAAAGATAACATCGAAGGCCGTCGGGATCAACGATGATATTGCAAAAAAAGCAATAGAACTGGGCGCACTGGGCGCCGGAATAACCGGTACCGGACCGGCGATCTCCGTGGTCGTTGAGAAAGGCGAAGGAAGATCGTTCCTTAACGAACTTAACGCCGACGGATACAAACACATATTAACAAGGACAAGGTGAACGGATGCCTGCAAAAGATATCATAAGTTTTTACGGGAACACTGCGGAAGGTGTGATCACTCCCCCTCCGTCAAAAAGCCACACGCACAGAGCGTTCTTTCTCTCTTCCATGTCATCCGAAGGGTGTAAGATATCCAATTCACTGAACTCTCACGACACAATATCAACACTGAACGCAGCGGAAGCGATAGGTGCGGAAGTGAAGAGATACTGCGGTAACGTAAAAATTGTCAATACAAATTTACATGTACCCTCTGACATAGTTGATTGCGGGAATTCCGGTACCACTATGCGCCTTTTTACCGGGATGGCGTCAATGTTCGATTCGCCTGTTACGATAACCGGAGATGCGTCACTCAGATCGAGACCCATGGGGGAACTGCTTGATGCCCTTACAACAATGAACGTAAAATGCTCATCTGCCGAAGGAAAAGCGCCGGTCACCGTATGCGGCCCCAATAACGGCGGCAAAGTAAGTATACGCGGCAATGTAAGTTCACAGTTCATATCATCGCTGATGATCGTTGCTCCGATGCTTTCTCGTGACACTGACATCAAGATAGAAGGCAACCTGCTTTCCAGACCGTATGTTGACATCACAGCGTCGATGATGAAACTATTCGGAGCATCGGTCGATATGAATGAAAATGATATTCACATACAGGGCCGCACCGGATACAAAGGATGTGATATCACAATACCGTCCGACCTCTCGTCGGCCGCATTCCCTCTTGTCGCCGGAGCGCTGAACGGTTGTGTCAAAGTTAAGAACATCGACATGAACGATCCTCAGGGCGACAAAAGAATAGTGAACATACTTGCTGATGCTGGCACATGCGTATCCGTTAACGGGAAAGAAGTAACATCATCGTCCCGCGAATTGAACGCGATCGACGTGAACATGAACGACATTCCCGATCTTTTTCCCATTGTCGCGGTTCTTCTGAGCACCGCAAAAGGAAGAAGCAGATTATACGGTGCGCCGCAACTGAGATTCAAAGAGAGCGACCGCATCGGATCTACCGTAAAAATGTTATCGTCGCTTGGCGCGGATATCGAAGGAACGGATGACGGATGCATCATCAACGGCGTGAAAAGACTGAGGGGCGGAATGATCGAGCACAATGAAGATCACCGCATATTCATGGCTGCTGCGGTCGCTTCGCTTTTATGCGACGGCGCCGTAACAATGAAGAGCAGTAAATGCTACAGTATTTCATATCCGTTGTTCGTTGAGCATATGAAAAGATTGGGAGTGAACGCGGAGGTCTGAACATGTATCCATTAGGAGAGAATATAAGATTACATCTATTCGGAAAAAGCCACGGCAAACACGTGGGATGCATACTTGAGAATGTACCTGCAGGCATACACATCTCATCCGATGAAATGGAAAAGGATATGGACCTGAGAAGACCGAAGGATGGTATAGGGACGCCGAGAAAAGAGAACGATATCGTTGACGTTATGTCCGGCATCACCGACGGCATCACCGACGGATCGCCGATACTGATGCTCATATCCAACGGGAACATAAGAAGTTCAAGTTATGATGACATCAGAGCAATACCCCGCCCCGGACACGCCGATCTTCCGGCGATGATCAAATGGAATGATCACGATGTCAGAGGCGGAGGACAGTTCTCCGGACGCCTCACGGCACCGATAGTCGCCGCCGGGAGCGTCGCGAAGCAGATGCTTTCCGCAAAGAACATCAAAATAGCAGGATTTACGAGATCTATAGGAAATGTTCATGACAATGAAACGAGAAACATCGATGATGCTTTCTCTTCCAAAAAGTACGCAACGCGCGCATGTTCGCCGGAACTTGATATTTCAATGACAAAAGAGATAATGAACGCATCGAACGAAGGCGACAGTGTCGGCGGTGTTGTCGAATGTGTGGTCACCGGATTGCCGATAGGATTCGGTGACATCTGGTTCGAATCACTGGATGCCGTTATCGCAAAAGCAATATTCGGAATTCCTGCAGTTAAAGGAATAGAATTCGGAAAGGGATTCTCACTTGCGGAAATGAAAGGTTCGGAAAGTAATGATCAATACTTCGTTGATAACGGGATAAAAGCAATGAGCAATAGCATGGGCGGCATCGTCGGAGGAATGAGCAACGGGATGCCGCTTGTCTTCCGTGCGGCGTTCAAACCTACACCGTCGATATCGAAAGAACAGAGAAGCGTTGACCTGAGATCGATGAAGGATGTTACCATCTCGATAAAAGGAAGACATGACCCGTGCATCGTTCCCAGAGCCGTTTCCGTTGTCGAAGCGGTCACTGCACTGGTCATTGCGGATGTATCGATAAAAGAAGGTGTTTGATATGCCGGAACTTGAGGATATCAGAAAAAGCATCAGGGAAACGGATTCGAAGATCATCGAACTGATGATACAAAGGAACGATCTTGCCAAGGCCGTCGGTGACATAAAGAAGAAAAAAGGAATTTCGCTGAGGAACAGGGAACTTGAGGCAGAGATCATGCAAAGGTTCGCAGGAACAACAGAAGGAACATCGTTCCCTCCTGAATATGCTGTTTCCGTTGCGGAAATTCTGATAAAAAGTTCCGTTGAACTGCAATCTCCGATGCTCAGGAAAAGATGTGAAAAAAAAGTAACGGTGATCGGCGGGAACGGAAAGATGGGAAAATGGATCGTTCAGTACATGAGAGGCCTCGGTGCCAACGTGGATGTAATCGACCTTAACGTCGGTATGATTGAACAAATGAGGGATTCCGATATCATCATAATATCAGTTCCGATATCATCCGTTGGTGATGTTCTGAGGATCGCAGATCAGAATTGTAAAGATGATTCGTTGATCTTTGATATCGCATCCGTCAAATCGCCGTTCTTACCGCAACTGAAAGAAATGGCGAAACGAAGGAAGGTTTGTTCCGTTCATCCGATGTTCGGGCCTTCCGCTGTCTCGCTGACCGATCGAAACATAATGATATGCGACTGCGGATGCGGAACAGCGAATGATGAGACGACCGAACTGTTCGGCAATGATGATGCGTCGGTCGTGACAATAAGCGTTGAACGGCATGATGAGTTGATGGCCTACGTGCTTGCGCTTGCACATGCATCCAACATAACATTCTTTACGGCTCTAAGGATGTCTGATATACCGATAAAAGAATTGAGAACGGCAAGTTCAACAACATTTGACAGAACATTAAGAACAAGTGTGCCAGTATCTCAAGAGGATGCGTTACTTTATCATCAGATACAACATCTGAACGTTAATTCTCCTGATATGTGGAAAAACTATGAGGATGCGTTGAATGCCGTGAAGAATGCTTCGCTCTCAGATGCTCCGGAACGATTTGCCGAGTTGATGGAACTCGGAAAAAAGTATTTGGATCAGCGATAAAGGTGCGCCCCTTCCGAACTGCTGCTTACCAGCGACCGGTACTTTTTCAGTACTCCGGATAACTCCTTTTCCGGCGTTCTCACCATACTGAGGCGTTCCTTTATTTCTGCGTCGGATATCTTTACGTTCAGACTCCTCGCAGGTATGTCTATCTCTATGATATCATTATCTTTCACGGCTGCTATCGGCCCTTTGTCGTATGCTTCCGGCGATACGTGACCTATGCATCCTCCTCTCGTGGCGCCGGAGAATCTTCCGTCTGTTATCAGTGCAACGCTCTCGCTCAATCCCATACCCGCTATCAGACTGGTAGGAGATAACATCTCAGGCATTCCGGGTACCCCTTTCGGGCCTTCGTACCTTATTATGACCACGTCCCCTGAGATTATCTTTTTTGATGTTATCGCATCGATCGCATCATTTTCCGAATTGAACACCTTTGCCTTTCCTGAAAATCTCATCATCTTTTCCGATACCGCCGATTGTTTCACGATGGCGCCTTCCGGTGCAAGGTTACCTTTCAGAACGGCTATGCCGCCTTCTTTGTGAAAAGGCTTGTCCAGCGGCCTCAATATCTTATCATCCAGTACCTTATGCGCCTTTGCGATCTCCTTTATCTTCATTCCTGAAACTGTGTCTGTGTCCTCGATCTTTTCGATAAGGCGGTTCAATACTGCAGGAATACCTCCTGCGTTGTCGAGATCACGCATACTGTACGGCCCTCCCGGGCGGAGGCTTGTTATGTGCGGTATATCTCTTGAAATTTTATCAAACTCATCGATCTTTAACAAAATGCCGAATTCCTTCGCTATGGCCGGTAAGTGCAATACTGTGTTCGTAGAACCGCCTATGGCCATGTCCACGCGTATCGCGTTCCTGAATGATGTTTCTTTTACGATCTTTCTCGGTGTTACGTTATTTTTAACGAGTTCCACTATCCTCTTTCCCGTTCCTTTTGCTATCTCTAACTTCTTTTTATCGATCGCCAGTGATGTGGCGCAGCCTGTGAGGCTCAGACCTAACGTTTCAGTGAGACATGCCATTGTATTGGCCGTGAAAAGACCCGAACAACTTCCCTCTCCCGGACATGAGGAACATTCCGCTTTCTTTACGTATTTTTCGTCAGTGTTCCCTGCTTTGAACGATCCTATTGCTTCGAATACCGTCTGAAGATCGGCATCATTCCCGTTGATGTTCCCGGGTTCCATCGCGCCGCCCGTTATCAGTATCGCAGGAACATCCATCCTTCCGGCGGCCATCAGCATTCCAGGTGTTATCTTGTCGCAGTTGGTGACGCCGACCCATCCGTCCA
>WQXR01000038.1 GCA_009784745.1 Methanomassiliicoccaceae archaeon
CGTTTCTCCGTTTCGAAGAAATCCCTCATCACACGGTACTCGAGTTTACGGGACGACATCAATTTTTCTATTGCAGATAATGATATCTCCCTTACCTGCGGGTCCCACAATCCGTGAACTATCACATGGAGCATTATGTAACCGTTGTTGAATTTCTTTCCGGACATCATATCATTCGTTTTGACGCCTGTTCTGAATGATGTAAGGTTTGCGGTACAGATGCTTATCTCGTCGTCCGCGTTGTGTGCGCATGACTTCACGTGGCCGATCATATCGGCACCTTTCTCAAAACAGGCATTCGTAACGTTCATCATCATTTCCTTTAATAATTCACACAGATCTGCTGACGGGATGTCACGTTTCGTGTCGATCTTTAACGTAACGGAGAATTTTCCCAGTTCATCTATGGAACGGTGCATATCCAATTCAACGTCTTTCATACTCCCACCTTCCCGTACTGTTCTTTGAAACGTCCTTCTTCCATCGCTTCGTCGTATTTCTTTGATCTCTCATTAACGACGAGAGATGCCATCTCCTTTATTCCGAGCGAGGTCAAAGCTGATCCAAACATTATATTTGCATCCGGATCTATGTTCTTTACCATCTCTTCACATTTTTTAATTTCTTCCGGAGTGCACAGATCTGTTTTGTTTATCATCACAGCATCCGCTTCGCGTATCTGTGTCGCTATTAACCGTCCTACAAATATCATCTGCTCTTCCATTGCCGTTGAATCCACAAAAGTGACTATCGGCGAATGAACGATCTCGATACCGCTGTTCTTCGACGCTTCCGCGACTGCCTGTTTTAAACCCCACGGTATCGCGACGCCTGACGGTTCCACCAACACGATATCGGGTTTGCAGCTTAAGTAAAGATTTGTTATCGTCGTCGTAAAAGTGCCTTGAACTTCGCAGCATATACATCCGCCGGCAACTTCCTTTACCGTAAGACCGTGCGAACTCATTATTTTCTGATCCACGTTTATATGTCCGACGTCATTGACAATGACGGCGACCTTGTACCCCATTGATGTTATCTCTGCTGCCAACTTCGTTAAGAACGATGTTTTACCGGAGCCCAAGAAACCTGTTACCTGTGCGATCCTCATGAACATGGAATGAAACTAATAGAATAAAAAATTACGGAGAGCGGTGACGTTCCGTTATGAAAAATAACATTCAGTCGGTCTTCTGAAATACTGCGTCAATACGTGATCTCTTCCCTGCGAACTTCGTTCTTTCGTCCACCTTCTGTAACGATACAAGATTAAAATCTTTGAAAAGCCTTTTCAGTTCCGCTTCCGTGAAATAATGGTACATTATCCCGTTCCCGCGGAGAACGGTACCTTCTCCTATCACTTCGCCTTTGTCAGAGCGCATATCATCCCTGTGAAAAACTCTTACGAATATCTTTGCGTCATGTTTCAGTATGCGATATAATTCTTTCATCGCTTTTTCCGATTCGTCATCTTCCATGTGCTCCAGCACATGGACCATGACCGCACCGTCGAAGGTCTCATCCTCCGTCGGGATCTTGGATGCTGATGCAACGATAGTTTGCATCCTGTCGCCGTATAATTTCTCGCATATTCCGACGGCAACATCCGATGTATCTATTCCTGTTACATTGAATTTCGCTTCCATCAACGCGAAGGACGTCTTTCCGGTGCCGCACCCGATGTCGATTATCTTATTTCCTTCGGCGAACGGCAAAGGTGTATCTATCGTAATAACACCTCTCCACGGTCTGAATTGGGAACTGTACAATTCGTTCCATGCATCTTTCTGACGTAATACTGTCATCGGATGACGATTATGCGTTCTTCGTTATAATATGTTTTATTCTTTTGCTCACGAGGTTGCGTTCGATGCTGCGGAAAGTGTTCTTGCAGGTCCGTGACCTGCTATCACCTTCACATCAAATCTGTCATCATTCTTTTCCATGGAAAGTACCTGCTCCGGCGATAAATGAGAATATTTTACGTCGGCGATATGTATCTGCGCCTTTGCCTTTGCATTTTCCATCTCTTCTGCAGTGGGCATCCTGTACGGCTGACCCGGAACGGGTATATATCCCATTATGTGAAATGAGATATTCTCAAACGATGATATGAATTCGGCGACAGCCTCTATCTGGTCTATGTCCACAAGTCCCGGGATGTATATGATGTTCGCCGAAAGTTCCATCCCTTTCTTCGCGGCCGTTTCGAAGTTGCCGTATATCTTTCTTTTTTCAATTCCGGTGATCTTTTTATGAACGTCGTCGTTCCACGCTTTCAGTCCGACGTTCGCCGCGTCCAAATATCTTAAATTCAGATCGCTTCCGTTCGTGTGTCCGAGCGTTGTTCTTGCATTCAGTTCCTTTTTTGCGAATTCAAGCATTTCCGGTAACGTTTTCGCTACCGTGGGCTCACCGCCCATGAAATTCACTCTTTTCGGTGATACCGAAAGCAAAGCATCCTTTATCTCGTCATCAGTAAGAAAGTGTTCGGGACGCGGAGATACAAGACCCGGCGTTCCGTTCGCACCGCTTACGAGTTTGTACGAACATATGGGACATCTGAACGTGCAGCCGTAGTTGTGGACGGTCGCAAAATCGTGTTTGGCGTTGTACGTCACTTTATAGAATGCCATTTCAGTACCACTCAGATGTCCATATATACTTTTGATATTTATAGTATTACGTTTCGTAAATTAGTGTTACTCTGATAACACGAATGTGTTACTCATATTTTTCCGCAGACATTTCGAACACGAATGTTTTTAAAATTTAATGGTAAAGTTTAAAATAAAGTAGTCTCATATATCTGCGGATGCAAATACTTTCGAATTCCGAGAAAAAGAGGACCGATATCGGTAAACTTGTAAGCGAAACACCAAAGAACTCCGATTCCGTTGTTCTTAAGGACGATACACCGGAACGCATCGCAAGGAATGTCATTATCTTTCTTGTAGGGATACTGATCGTCTTTGCCGTATGGTTCATCGTCGCGTGGTATTACAACACATTCCAAAGACATACGCTCTCATTTCCGGAACCTGTTGAGACGTTCAGACAGATGTTCTCATATCTCGGCGGCGAAAGTATGCTCAGATTCTCTATCTTTACACATCTTTTCGCTACGATAGAAAGATGGATCATAGGTTATGTCATAGCAGCGGTCATCGGGATATTCATAGGTATGACACTGGCAACATCCGAGAGAGCATATCAGATAGGAATGGTTCCCGTAAACATACTTCAAATGATACCTGGATTGGCATGGATACCCGTAGCGTTCTTACTGTTCGGATTAGGTAACAATACAGCAATATTCATTATTGCAGTGTCGGCGATATCACCGATAGCGATGAACGTCGCCGCCGGCATAAGACGTGTGCCCCGAGTGAACATAAGAACTGCACAGATGGTCGGACTGTCAAAGATGCAGATGTTCGATCGTGTTCTTCTTCCGTATGCTGCGGTCGATATCGTCACCGGATTGAGAGTGGGGATGGCGAACGCATGGAGAATGTTAATTGCTGCGGAAATGGTCGTAGGCGTTGCCGTAGGTCTCGGATACACAATAAGCCAGTCAGTCTATATGTTAGATTACGTTACTTCTTTCGTGTGCATCATAATAATATGCATAATAGGTCTGTTCATTGATAAAGTGGTATTCGCACGTATTGAATCATTTGCCAAAGAAAGATTGAGGACAGAGGTGAACGAATGACCGTTATCAGCGTTGAGAACGTATCGATGGCCTATGCCGACCGTAAAGGAAAGAATGCAAAGATCGTCCTGAGGGATGTTAATATTGATATCAACGAAAATGAGTTCGTCTGTCTCATCGGGCCGTCAGGATGTGGTAAAACTACGTTACTCAATATGATCGCAGGATTTGAAAGACCGGTGTCGGGAAAGATATCATACCGCGGGCAGGAGATAATCGAACCGTCATACGAAAGAGGCGTTGTATTTCAGGAATACAGTCTTTTGCCGTGGATGAACGTTCTCGGTAACGTCGAGTTCGGATTGGAAGGAAAGGAAAAGGACAAAGAAAAGAGAAAAGCGACAGCGGAAAGATATCTCTCGATGGTCGGTCTTTCCGATTTTGCAGATCATCGTCCGAATCTTCTTTCCGGGGGTATGAAACAGCGTGTGGCGATAGCAAGAACGCTTGCAATGGAGCCTGACGTATTGCTCATGGATGAACCGTTCTCCGCGTTGGACGAACAGACAAGAGGAAAACTCGATCGTGAGATACTGGAGATATGGAAGCATAACAAAAGAACAGTAATTTTCGTGACACACAACGTAGATGAGGCCTTACTTCTGGGAACGCGCATAATAATGTTATCGGCTGCGCCCGGACAGGTAATAAAAGAATGGAGTTTGGGCGATGACCGCGAAATGACATCCGAAAGAATGGTAAGATTGAGGAAGGATATTATCGATACATTGCACCTTTGTCCGTGTGCGGTGCGTTCTGTGATAACCATAGAGTGATACCATGGTAACGTTATCTCCTTTGACATCGGTGATCGTTGCAAGTGTTCTGATAAGCGTTTCCGTGTCCGCGTATCTCGTGATAAATGATGACGACCATGACATTACAATAGCGTGGGCCAATAAGGATTGTTACGAACCGTTCTGGATAGCCGATGCGTTAGGCTATTGGGTCGATGAAGGTGTCAAAGTTAACGGTGTGATACTGAACAACGGTTCTGAGGTCGCCGCATCCATACTGTCGGGGAACGCTGACATAGGAGGGATGGGCGCTGATCCGTTGCTCAGAATGTTAAGGGATGACAGCGGTTCATCCATCGTATGCAGATATCAGACGGGATACAGTAACAGTGAGTTCGTTGCAAGGGACGGCGGCAACGGAGGTAAGATATCATTAAGCGAATATCAAAAACAATTGGCTGATGCCGAATCATCAGGGAACGATAAGAAATTGAGAGAATATCTCAATAAAGCGGTAAAAGGCGCAAAGGTCGGGATGCAGGTCGGTACCGCATACTGGTCTTGGTTCCTGGGATTTCTGGATAACATAGAACTCACAGCGGATGACGTCACCATAGTACCGTTGGATTTTAACGTACAGGTGGCCGCGTTAACGGAAAAACAGGTCGACATAATTTCCGGAGGTTCTCCAAATACAGAACTTGCGCTTGAGATGTCAGGTTCTCATTTCATGATATCGGATCCGGATCAAAAACTTGCATCGATATTTCTGATGGCCTCAGGTAACGCAATGGCGGCCAAGGCCGACGCGATAGTGAAAGTTCTGAAGGGACTTCAGAGAGCGTGTGACCTCATATACAGCGATCCTGAGAATGCCGCCAAACTGATAATAGACGTTTACGGAAGAAATTGGACCGTTGAACAGCAGAAAACGGTATTCGGAAGAAGTATCTGGGGTATCGACATCGTTGACAAAGACATCAAAGCGCTGGAAACTGCCGCCAAACTGATAAACAAAGCGGGTCAGGAACGGAAAGGGGATCTTCCGACAGGCGATAAGATAACAGAACGCATACCGCGAAATGATCTTACCGATCTGATAAGTGTTGTAATGGATGCCGCTGATCTGCCGACACCGGCGTTCATCAAATTAGAGAAGGGAAAAGGATTAAGGGTCTGAAGATAAAAGGATATTTTTAATATCCTCGACCAGCAATTCAAGATCCACTGTATCATTAGGCCTGTTCGCTCTCCATAAGTAACGTATATTCATATCTTTATCAACAAGAACGAATCCTCTGTTCGTGAAACCCAGCACCTTAGGATGTTCCGGATGTGTAACTATCATGCCGTATGTTCTGCTTATCTTTTGTTCTTTATCGGATATATGATCATATTTTGAATCCGTACGATCCATCCATTTCTCGTGATCCTCCAAAGGACCGGGGTTGATATGGAACACCTTTATTCCGAGTTTCTCGAATTTGTCGTAAGTTTCGTTCATCATTTCTATGTATCTTGTGCACGTTACTCCGTAATTGACAGGATAAAAATACAAAAGAACGGGATTCTCTTTCACTTTTGAAGATAGTTTGAACTCATTACATCTTACGCAATGTGCGGTGAAATCCTGCGCTTTATCATTAACATTCAATTCATTCATGATATCTTCCGTTGTATCTGTGGACGGTATCCGACATTGTCCTTATGCTATTCAAGGGAGTTGCTCTGTGAAGTGAGCATGAGCACATGAATGTGTAGTTAACGTCATTGCAGATGTTAAGATAATTTAATGTCTCATCTCTTATCTTTTCATCAGTTCCGTTAAGTAACGTCGGTACGACATCCGTTCCGCCTAACACGGAGCATCTTCCGGATATCATCGATATTATCTTTTTCGGATCGTTGTCCTCAGCGAATTGGAATCCGTTTATTCCCGTTCTTATCGTTTCGTCGAATATCTTTTCAGTTGAAGGCGTTGTGAACATTCCGTGCGGGTGGAATATCACAGGATATCCGAATTTGTGTATCTTTTCGGTCATCCTCTTCACCCATTTTAGTGAGAATTCGCTGTAAATATCGCATCCGAACATATCCGGATTGTCGGTAGCGGATGCGAGGAATACACAATCTATCGAAGAATCGGCATCAAGATGTTCTACGAACGAATAAGAATGATCCAGACATAAGGATATCATATCATTCAAAAGTTCTTTTTCCGATTCCATGTACATTATCAGCGTATCAATTCCGGTTATCGTTCCCGTCTTTGTCAAAGGACCTTCAATGTTCGCTACGACGGCAACATCCGGTAACATCTTTCTTACGGAAGAATAAGAACGTAAGGCGCCGAGCGCCTTGCCTGACGGTTCTAAGGACAACGAAGGTATGTCCGTGAAATTCTCGTACGGATGAACGATCGGCGTAGGTATCCCGTACTCCGGATATTTTACAGTACCGCCGAACGCTTCGACGTTGAATGCCAAAGAATGAATACATCCGACAACGGCATCCTGTCCGCAAAATTTTTGGAACGCTTTCACCGCTTTTGCGGAAAGTTCATGATCGTAATCCTTCGTGAACACATCTGTTGTCCTTACATTAAGAACATCCATTCCTAACGTCAGATCACGAAGGAACATCGGTACGTACTCATGATCCTTGTTCTCAACGCATGAGATGAACGTTTCTTTCGGTAATGTCACAACTCGTGTGAACACATGTACGCTAATTAATCTTATCTTCAACAGAGATATGATATCTCTTCTGAACGGCTATTCAACGCAGAGCATATCGTCGATCATTCAGCAATGTTTATAAAGAACGATCTTTTGATATCTTCATGGCCGGACTGACAAAAGAACTGGCGTTGAAGATGCCTTTGAACTTGGGTGCTTCGATATCAGGTATAGCAACTAAAGAAACGCTCAAAGGTCCGTATACGGCAGATATTGAATACGTATTGGAGGGAGCAAGGTCTGCGATAGTATTTTGTGTTCCGTTCGATCAGGAGCTCATTGAACCGTATCTCGGAAAAAAGGATTTCAAATTAAGCGAACACAAGATGAGAACGACCACTTTTGCAGGAGGAATATCTTTTGAGATCGCCACAGTTCTTACTTCATTGGGATACAAAGCGTATCCGATCGCGCCGAACTTTGCGTTCAGAACGGATACCGAGAACGGTATTTTTGATCGCGTACCTCCAATATCGCTGAAATTATTGGCAAGAGCATGCGGCATCGGACACATAGGACAATCAGGTCTTCTGATAACAAAAGAACACGGAGCAGCGTTCTCATTGGGCGGAGTGGTGACAGATGCGGAACTTGAACCTACTCCGCCGTTACAAGAGAATGAGAACTACTGCGACAGATGCGGAATGTGCAAAAGATCGTGCGTAGCGGACCACATAAACAATGAACCGGTGACGATATCTCTTGGGAATGAAACAATAAGGGCAGGAAACTGCAGATTGGCGGCAAGATGCGCATATCCGTGCGGCGGTATAACAGGATTGCATAAAAGCGGAGAATGGAGCACATGGTCACCAGGACGGTTCCCGCTGCCGGATGAGGATGAGGAATACCGAACAATATCAAGAAAATATGTTCAGCGGTATCTACAAAGAAAGAGACGTGGCGCAATATGCTACAATCCTTTGCTTGCTTATCCTTTCGAAATGCAATATACGTGCTCAAATTGTCAATTCGTTTGTCATCCTGATATCGAAGTGAGGAAGAAAAGATATGAGTCGCTTAAGAACGGCGGCGTTGTCGTTGAGAATGAGGATGGAAGCAAGATCGTTATGAGAAAGGAAGAAGCGGAAAGATCCATTTCAGAGATGCCTGAAGAAAGGAAACGATTGTATACGGATGAATGAGCCGATCAAAGATCTTCAACATTCCTTCCGAGTATTATCTTCGGCATCGTTGTCAGACATCTTGTCCACCTTTTGTAGAATCTCTCCAACGCCGGTTTATATAAATTCGCGTGAGCATTCTCATCTTCCACATCCAGTATGAGCACGTATGTCACTTTTCCTACGTATCTTGTCAATTCCACCGGAGGTGCGCCTTCCTTTACGGCATTGAAATCCTCTTGGCGATGGGTGCGTTTGATGTATCTGACATCAATGACGCCAGGCAACTGAAGATAGAATTCTCTTACCTCTTTCATTAGTTCCTCGATCTCATCCTGTTTTTCGATCTTTGCTTCATAGATGCATATCTCAGTGAACATAATGATAAAAACTGCATGAACATATAAAAGAGAGCGCGGAGAGGGAGATTCGAACTCCCGGGACGTTGCCGTCACCGGTTTTCAAGACCGGCGCCGTGGTCCAGGCTTAGCTATCTCCGCTTTCTGATTGGGGAACATGTTTCAATATTTAATTCCGACCGTCGAATGTTCTTCGTATCAGCCAAGGTTTTTAACGAAGATGTGCATACCTGGATGAGAAAAACTTTTGCTCGCAGGGATCAGAGGATGCAGATGAACGATGATGACGCAGCAACAATATTCGACGGCGGACGCGTCCGTTCGGTATGGGATGCGGCTGAGCAAAAATGGCTGTATTCGATCGTGGATGTGATCGCCGTTCTGACTGAACAGAATGATGTGTTGACCGCCAGAAAATATTGGAACAAATTGAAACAGCGTCTTAAGGGAGAGGGAAATGAAACGGTGACAAATTGTCACCGGTTGAAACTTCTCGCCCCGGACGGAAAGATGCGTTCCGGTGATGTTGCCGATACGATGCAGATATTCTGTCTTATTCAGCACATTCCATCAAAACGCGCCGAACCGTTCAAAAGATGGCTATCCAAGAACGAACAGAATACGATCGACGAACGAAGCAAACAAAAGGCCGGACGACTGTTCGACACCGGTGCAATAAATGAGGTCGAGACAGGAACTGTGAACGGGTTGCGGCAGATCCACAAATATCTTTTCGGAGGACTCTATCCATTCGCCGGAATGATACGCGAGCAGAACATAAGCAAGGGCGGGTTCAAGTTCGCTAACGCGATGTATCTGCACGAAAACCTCGAAAAAATAGAAAAGATGTCAGAGAACACATTTGACGAGATAATTTCCAAATATATTGAGATGAATGTTGCACATCCGTTCCTTGAAGGTAACGGCAGAAGCATGAGGATATGGCTGGACCTTATTCTGAAAAAGAGATTGAAAAAATGTGTGGATTGGCGAAAAATAAACAAACATGATTACCTTTCTGCAATGAAAAAAAGTCCGTCAAACAGTATGATGATAACAGAACTTCTGAATGAAGCACTGACCGACAGGATACATGACCGTGAGATGATCATGAAGGGTATAGAGCATTCGTATTATTACGAAGAACCCGATGACTGACAATCGGGCGGACATCTTTTTGAGTAATACCACATCATCACCATGAACCATATCATCTCCAGCGGCAATGATAACGCCGACGGGAGAACCGATTCAGATGTTGAAATGAGTATCATCGTCATCGACATGGCGAGGGCGCTGTTCTTCCATATCGACAGAAGAACTAACGGAATTCGTGAATCGCGTTTTACGTTCACAAATTTCAATATCAGCTCCATTACCGCAGCGACAGCGACGATACGTACCAAACATCCTGCGATCACCAGCAGAACGGTATCCGGTTCGCCTAAGATGAATTCCTTGTTCGCGCCGAATGTTATAAAAACAAGAATAAAGAACATTATGTTTATCGATGCCGCCTTGACATCAGAGTTCATTACCGTTCTTCTTAACGGAATGGAGACAATGAACGGTATTGCAATGAATAAAGCAACATATTTCAGAACTTCATACGGACTCACCGCTTCGCCGATGAAGACTTTCGTCATTACCGGTGTTGCTATCAACGCTATCAGATATATCGCGGAAGCGGTTATCATCGCCAGTTTTGTATTCCCTTTCAGTATCAATGTTCCGGATGTTACCGAAACGGCACACGGAACAGCGGCGATCATCACCCATCCGATCCACAATTCGTGCGAATAGAATGAACCGACCGCTAATGTTACGCCTCCTGCAACAAGATAGCATATCAGAATGCCGATGATCACTTCCTTCTTGTTCTCAATGATATCCGCCTTACCGAATGATAATCCCTGCAATGATACGCACATCATCACCATCAGCGTTACCATCGCGATCTGAGGCGCATATCCTGTGTCCCCCACCATCAATCCGATGATCAATGCGGATATTATCCACCATCTTACATCTGTTATGATCTTTTTCGGCGACATTCATTCACCCGCTGAAGAATTTTATGACATCTTTGACAGGATCTTCAGATAATTTTGCATCAAGATGTTTCGCGTAGCGGGACATCCTCGAATCCAGTATCACGGCCATTCCCCTGTCCGTTTCAGTTCTTATGAGACGTCCGACCGCCTGCTTCATCTTTCTTACAGCGGGGGCTTCGCTTACGTACTTCCATCCCATTCCGTTACCGTAACGTTTGTCAAACATATCTTCCATCGCTCTCGATTCCAATGTGGGCGGCGGATACGGTATGCCTATGATTATCACGAACGATAACTCATCTCCGGGAAGGTCTATCCCTTCCGC
>WQXR01000039.1 GCA_009784745.1 Methanomassiliicoccaceae archaeon
ATGTACCCGAACTCAACACTGATATTTATTTCAACATCTGTGAGAAGGTAGTAGGTGTATTTCGGTTCGTGACCTGTATATTTCCCATCTGTGTACACCGAGATCATTGCGGGTTTATTCATCGCGACAAATTTTATCTCTATGTCGCCGTCGATCAGCACGGTGTCGAGTATTATTATCGTTCCTTCTTCCGGAAGATATTCACCTATGAGGACATATTCATATAGGCTATCAGAGAGCTTTGTATCACCCACAAACACCTCAATAGTTTCCTTATCCGGCAGGTAGTATCCTTTTTTCGCCGCTATTTCTATTGTTGCACCGTAAACCTCGAAGCCCACCTTCGGCGGACTCGGCGATACTATTACAGCGTTCTCGCTATCTGATAAGAGAACTTTTACACTTACTCTTTTCCATTTTGCCACCAGTGTGATATCACCATTTACGGTGTCTGTGCTGAAATCCCATTTAGCAGTAGGATCACCATCCACGAACCATCCGATGATCTCATAATCATCATGTTCGAGTTCCGGTTCTTCGATCATCAGACCTTCCATGAACAGTTCGTTCCATGCATCATGTTCGGAGCAGTCGGGATCGAAGCAGACTGGATCGAATGTCACCATGTAATATTCATTCTCTGTAAATGCATACGGAATTCCTCTGACACTTGTTTTCAATGCATCTCCGGTCTTGCCGTATTTGTCTGTGAAGAACAGTAGCTCTGTGCCACCTTCTTTATAAACATAGTAGTTGAGCGCTGTTAGCACATTGGTTATTACCCAGCCTTCGTCTACGACCAGTACTTCGTAGATATCTCCGGTCTTTGCATCGAACCCAGAGACATTATTTACAGAATGACCAGCACCGCTTCCTATGGGCCCATTTGTTTCATCAACGGAATAATAGCTACTCCCTATGATTGTATTCGTCGCTTCCCCGACCAGGCGGCCTGTGAATGTAAAATGACCATCTGTCCCTCCGGTGTTGTAGCTGTTAGTGATACTACCGTTTATTGTTTTGCCGGCGATACCGCCGGTACGAGTGCCAGCATCATCACCGCCAATGACATTACCGATGTTGTAACAATTCACGACATCGGTGTCAGACATATAACCTACCACACCGCCTACATTGGTGCCGCGGTCGACGTTACCGATGTTGTAACAGTTCATGATGAGAACATTGCCGCCCAACGAATAACCTACCACACCGCCGGCGATGTAGCCTCGGACGTTGCCTGTGTTGTAGCTGTTAGTAACGCGAATGGTGCTTTCTGCGTCAGTATTTTCTATATCACCGACCACACCGCCGACGCGCGCGGGCTTTCCTGGGACACCTCTTACATCGCCGGTGTTGTAAGAGTTCGTGATGTGACTGTTATTCCCTACAAAGCCGACCACACCGCCGATACGATCGACACTGCTGACCGCGCCGGTGTTGTAAGAGTTCGTGATGTAACTGTTATTCTCTATACCGCCGGCCACACCGCCGACATAACCAATAGCATAGACATCATCTGCGCGAACGTTACCCATGTTGTAACTGTTCGTGATGTTACTTCTGTCAGCCGCGCCGATCACACCGCCGACATAACCAACTAAGGCGTAAACGTCACCTGTGTTGTAGCAATTTACTATGTTACTATTCTCAGATCCACTGCCGACCACACCGCCGATGTTCATTTGACCTGCAACGTTGCCGGTGTTATAACAGTTCAAAATGTTTCCTGCTTCTGCAGCACCGACCACACCGCCGACACGCCATTCACTGCCCGTTACGCTACCGGTGTTATAACAGTTCATAGAGTCACTAAAAAATAAGAAACCAACCACACCGCCGATCTGACTTGTACCTTTAATTTCACCTGTATTGTAGCTATACAATATTTTACTGTTAGAATCTGTGTTGGAAACTGCATGACCGACCACGCCTCCTGTGTTAGTGTTTCCGATAACCTTACCTGTATTCCAACAGTTTGTGACCGTGCCGTTTATCAAATAACTGACCACGCCGCCGGTCGAACCGCTGGGTCCGTTACGAATATAACTTTTCTCCACACCGACGTTGCTTATGTTTCCGCCGACGACATATCCGAAAAGACCTACGTAACTGTGATACTGAGCACTCAGACCAGATGGTATGTATACCCCGTATATTATGTGACCTTTACCGTCGAAATTCACCTTGAATGGGGTCGGATCAGTAGCAGTACGATTATGATGTCCTATAGGAAACCATTGGTTCAAATCATCTGTATCTTCATCATCCCATGACTCCCAATCTGTGACATCGTTCAGATATATGTCTGCATCCAACGCATAGTATACTCCGCTGGCATTAAAAGTCGAATTGAGGAATGGATAAGATGACAAAGACGCCAAATCCTCTGCATTGGAAATGATGTACGGATCTAATGCCGTTCCGTTGCCGAACTCGAATGTTGGGGCATCAGGAGAAAGATAAGGCTCCCCATCCCAACTGTCAGACGAGAGGGCAAGATCAAACGTAGGGAACAGAGTTCCATACCAACTCTTATACAGAGGATCCGATCCGCTCCAACCGTTCAACACACCTATCAGTGGTTCATTGGCCTTACCATCCGGAGCGCTACCGTTGATTATTCCTGAACTATTAAAAGACAGACTGAGGAAATCATAATTACCTATTCCGTACGAGGGGTTGTTTGGTTCGTACAAGGGGTTGTTTATCGTTTCTGTTTTCAAATAGTAACTGTAAGAAACGATATCCGAGGCGCTTGCATTACCGACCACACCGCCGACATTTTTGTCGCCAGTAACATTGCCGGTGCTGTAACAATTCTCTATATTACCACCATTTATTATTCCCACCAAACCGCCGACACCGCCATGTGTATCGTGTATGTTTATTCCTGTGACGTTGCCTGTGTTGTAACAGTTCTCTATACTACCCGAAGGCACAGTACCCACCAAACCGCCGACACCACCACCAAATGTGCCGTCTGTTCTTGTGACGTTGCCTGTGTTGTAACAATTGATAACTTTAGATCCGCCGCCACTCATCATACCTACGATGCCGCCGGCCTCGTAGTATTCGCTTATGATATTACCTGAGTTATTGCAATCATTGATTGTACTGTTTTCCAGAACACCGGCAATACCTCCGACCCTTGCGTAGTCACCTTTGATGTTGCCCGCGTTCCAGCAGCCAGTGATAGTATTACCTATTATCTCGCCGACAATACCGCCGACCCCATTATATTTGCTCATAAAGTTGCCGGTGTTCCAGCAGTCTGTGATAGCAGTATTATCTGAAGAACCAACAATACCGCCGACGATGGCACCCGTTATACTACCTGTGTTCCAGCAGTCTGTGATGCTTCCGCCGACCGAACGGCCTATAACACCGCCGGCAGAAGATATGCCTATGACCTTGCCGGTGTTCCAACAGTTCATTATATCGCTGTCGAGTGAATAACCAATAACGCCGCCGGCGTAGCCGTCGAAGAGATAGCCGTCGAATTCGTCGGAGCTTGTCTGAACGTAGCTTTTGTCCACACCCACATTACTTATGTCTGCCCCATTCGTGTATCCGAAAAGACCTTGGTGCGGTTTGTCAGTGTTTATGTACATGCCGTATACTGTGAAACCTTTTCCGTCAAAATTCGCACTGAACGGATTGACTGAATTGCCTATGGGCGTCCATGCGTTCTTCGGAACGAAACCGTTGCCCCAGATGTTGTAAAATGTATCTTTGTTCAGATATATGTCATTGGTAAGTTCGTAATAGACGTCTGAGTCATTCAACTCTGTTTCGAGACCTTCATTTATGATCTTCGCAAGGAATGCCAATTGTTCCGGTGTGGATATCTCGTACGGATTCTTTACTGTTCCATCACCTGCTGTGAATTCTGATTCTCTGAAATCTGATGTTTTTCCATTCCATATCTTTATGTCTAGTGTTCCTTCGTGTACTGGGAAGATGGGATTCACCCATTCTTTGTAGTTATCATCCCGAGCTTGTTCGACCAAATCATTCAGTACATCTATCAGAGCGGAGCCGGATAGCCATTTTGCACCAGATACATAAACGAGGCTCCTGAGTATTCCGAACTCATCAAATGTAGATGCATTAATTTTGTTACCCGAGGCAACCACGGGCAGACCTTTGTTTATCGTTTCTGTTTCTAAAGAATAACAATTGGCGGCCACTATCATGGGTTCGGATCTTGATTCTCCCGCCACGCCGCCTACATTGCTGCCCGGGGCTGTTATTTCACCAGTGTTGTAGCAGTTTGCGATACCTCTGTACGTAAAACCGAGCACACCGCCAACGTTATTGCCGCCTGTTATTTCACCAGTGTTGTAGCAGTTTGCGATGGAACCACAATTGGTGTAAAAATTACCTACTACGCCGCCGACATAGTCTGCACCGTTAATGGTGCCTGTGTTCCAGCAGTTCGTAACATTACCACCGGTGCTGAATGGATCAATCGGTTCACCCACCCTGCCGATTACGCCGCCGACATTATTACCGCCTGTAACACTTCCCCCGTTCCAGCAGCTTTCGACCGTACCACCGTAGAACAAACCGATTACGCCGCCGATGCCCTCGTTTTCTGAGTAAATGTAGCTTTTTTCCACACCGACATTTCTTACTGTACCTTTGTTAAAAACAGCATCTATGCCCACCTGTCCGAAAAGACCTTGACGCGAGTCGGTGCTATCTATGTACAGCCCGTAGACTGCATGACCGCCACCGTCAAAGTTCGCAATGAATGGACAGGTGGCATCTCCTATGGGGGTCCATGGATTATCCGGAACGACGCCGGCTCCCCATTCTTTGAATTGGGTGAGATCGTTCAGCAAAAGATCTGTGGTAAGTTTGTAATATTTGTCTCCGGCGTTGAAAACCTCGTCATCCTCGTTCACAAGTTTAGCCAGTAATGCTAATTCCCCTGGCGTGGATATTTGATAAGGATTACCTTCCGATCCGTCACCATCACCGGCGAAATCGTCTGCGATATCCGTCGGCCCTCCCCAAACGACAGAATCATTCAGCAGAGAATTGTTCTCGCCTCCGTCGTATTGATCCTCAAAGTTCATTACGCTAACTACCAGCGATGAGAATACCATTATCATCGCTATGGCGACAGCCAATGTGCGTCTGGTTTTCATATAAGTGCCCCCCTGCGTAGATTTTTGGGTCACATTTTCCGCTCATTCTTTGCGGTGACCCTTGTACGCGCTCGTGTACTGTATGCTATGCATACTTTTATATAATGTAGTATTAATTTTATACCTCATATATGGTTCCGTTCCTTCGTGTAACATATTTAAAGATATGTTAATCCAGTATGTCAGATCATTAACTGCTGCTATATACAAGTCATAATGATGGAATATCCATCCAGCTGTTACGAATTATCTTTGTATCTGATTAATATACTTGCTCGTCGTTATGACCAGGTGTTTTCTGACCGGATGCATTAACGCCGAGTAGAATGTTCTATTTCGTATCAGTCACGCGTCGTAACGAGCGATCGCATATCATAACTATCGATCGCATATCATAACTATCGATCGCATATCATAACTATCGATCGCATATCATAACTATCGATCGCGTATCGTAAATGATCAATCGCATTTCATAACTATCGATCGCATTTCATAACTATCGATCGCGTATCATAAACGATCAGTCGCGTATCTGATCGAACTCATGATCTTCCCATTTTCTTATGCCTATGACAATTTCCGCCTCCTGCGGCGTAAGTATCGGTTTCCCGAATCTTACGGAATCGTCTGTCGCGAGACGTGGGCATGCAGTGTTCACGTAAACATCGGTCCCGTACGGTAACAGCGAATCTGGTGTTATCTCTTCCAATATCACTTTATACGCTTTTTTGCCTGCTGATGTTAATTTGTTTAGAATGTCATTTGCAATTGCGTCACGTCTTTGACCTGCTTTCGATGAAACGACGACCAGAAATGAATTTCCTTCCTTTGCTGTTTCAATTGCGGCAAATCTTTTTCTTAATAATCTGTCACGGACCTCTTCTATTGACCTTAACTCATACGTAAGCGGATTGTATACCTTTATTTCCTTCTTCACGCCGAATGCCGCACCGAGGGGATGAAAATCCCCCTCGCCGATGAACAGGAAGCAATCCACTTCATTGAATACGGATTCAGCGGAACTGCAGTTGCATCCTAATATTTGTCCTGCGTAACATAAACGCGTGTCGCCTTTTCCTATGTATACTTTCTTTCCGAGCCTTTCCAATACGTTCTTTGCGCTTGGCAGTAAATTCACATATTGAACGGATGCAAGCAATCCTATCTTTTCCGGTAACGATGATGCTATCTTTTCAATTCCTTCGCTCACATCAACGTTCACCGTCGCTTCGATGAATAATATCTTTTCACTGTTTGAAATTGAAGGAATAGGAGAGTGACCGAAATGTATCAGCCCTTCCGCTACGTTATCGTGATCAACATAAAGATCGCACGCGCCGTAGCAAGAAGTTCCTATTATGGTCACGGGAACTCCCGTTGATGAAGATAATGTATCCGCAATTTCCGTAGCACGCATCTTTAATCCTTCAGGCAGCTGGATCGCAACGGAAGAAAAATTCTTGCTGCGTATCCATTCAGCTGCATATTCAAGACGAAGATCAAAGAAACTACGCCACAAGTTCTTGACCCTTCTCAATATCGATGTAACACGGAGTGGGGTATTTCATGGACGCTTTCCATAATGCTTCCTTTGCAAGACCGAAATGAGCGGGACCGCAGCTTATTGTCATGATCGCCTGATCATGTTCCATCCTTGCCGCCGTTCCGACGTTCTTGCCGAACGCGTTCCTCATTCCCGATGAAACACGGTCTGCTCCTGCGCCCGTTGCTAATTTGTTCTCTCTGAGAACAATATGCGGATATACTCTCACTTTCAAATGGTAATTTGCTGCGCCCACTTTCTTGCTCATAACTCTGTTAGCGGCTATGCGTCCCGCTTCCAGAGCGGTGTGCCTTACCTGAACACGGTTCTCTACTTTCAACGTTAACACAATGGGAAAATCTGCGGATGATCCCATATCATACTGCGATATCCTGTTGTTCGGGACACCGCCCATATATTCTCTGCGTGTGAACGCCTGACCTTTGACCTGTCTGTACATCAATGCGGGCTTTCTTGCCATTTATATCACCAATAATGGTCTAATGAAAGCAGACAATCCGCAGGACATATTTAAGGACTATTGCCTTAACGCCCTCCTGATGACGTATACGCGTCCTATTTTCGTCATTATCGTGACGATTTTTGTGTTTCCCGTTCATTTAGCGTCCGTGTGTACGCGCGGAGTTTATTATATGATGTTAATGTTATACACGACAAAGAGCAGGTGATGGTATGAGCACATTCAATATAACGGTACGATCGGAGAATGAGGATAAGCGCATACCTATTTCCGTTGCGTCAAATGTGATGAATGATGTTCAGCTTCTGCTTGTTCACATCGGAAGTTCGATCATCTCCGGAGAGTTGGGATATCAGAACAAAGTTGATACGAAACTTTCCGAAAGATTTACGTTATACATGGATCCGAAAGGAGGGGTATCATTCTCATCCGCGGGAAAAGGAAAAAGCGATCTCATGGATATTACCGTTTCCTTACTGAAAACTACGTTAGAGAGAATGGGATCCGGATCCGGAACGTACTGGATGGAAGATACGTACAAAGATCCGAGGTACAGATGTCTCGTGCTTAATGATCTTATACGTTTATCGAAACACCTTTCGCCGGAAAAAGGTTATAGATTATTCTTTGCAAAGGATGATAATGAGATCGCGTTCAACCCCGTTGATATTGAAAAAGCGGAGGCTTTTCTTAACGGTGCGGGAAAGATATCAAAAGGTTCCGTTCCGGGAATATTATACGGCGTGAGCACAAAAAGAGGAGCACCGATGTACGGGTTCGTCGTAGGCGACAGCCGTATCAAGATATCATTCCGTTCAAAGGAAGCGGAGAGCAACGCATCCGAATACGTTAACGGTGCAGTTCTCATAACGGGAACGTTAAGATATTCCGATGACGGTGAATTGTTGGATATAACGAACATCGATTCCGTCGATCCTTATGATAAAAGGAGATTCGACCATATGATATCGGCGGAACGTGATATCCTTTTGTCAAAAGCGATCGATATCTCTGTGAAATATGACAGAGAAAAAGCAGAATGGAAGTTAAGTTATCCTGATCTCGGGATATCATCAACAAATCAGCATTGGGATACTGCCGTGACGGAATTCCATGATTATTTCGTTTTCCTTTGCGACAACTACCTGAAAAAGGATGATAATGAATTATCGGAAGAGGAAAAAGAAGTAAAGGAACTTCTGATATCGCTTATCTGAACGGAATGAAAAAAATGTCCAGAAAACGAATCTCGCAGAACGATATCGAAAAGATTGCGGCAGAACGCATCGAAACATTAATGACATTGTCAAAGGAGCAGGCATCATACGGAGATATCGATCTTGCAAGAAGATATGTTGATATTGCGAGACGGATAAGCATGCGCACCCGTACAAGAATATCAAAAGAGCACATATATTGCAAGAATTGCTTAGCACCGATGACCGCATCGACGTTTCAGGTCCGTCTGAAAAGGCATAAGGTTATAATGCGGTGCGCCGAATGCGGTAATGTAAAAAGAGTGCCGTACATAAAGGAGCAGCGCGAATGAGTGAGAAGGAAGCAAAAAAGGAAATAATGCGCAGATCGCATGAAATCAACGCAACAATGCACGTTGGTAAAGAAGGATTGAAGGAAAGCGTGTTCGAAGAATTGAATATTCAATTGAAGGCGCACAGAATAGTGAAGATAAAAGTGCTTCCCTCTTCGGAATCCGAAACGAAGGATATTGCAGATGCTTTATCGAAAGCAACGAATTCTGTTATAGTCGATACAAGAGGAAGTGTTGTCATACTGACGGATAAAAGAACATGGGATTCCCTGTCGCAAAAGAAGTTCTGAGAGGTTTTAGAGATGTTAGATGTGAACATAATAAGACAAGACCCCGAAATGATCAGACAGATGCTTAAGAACAGGAATTACACTGATGATAAATTGAATTCCTTTCTGAACGCGGATAAAGAATGGCGTATACTCACTGATAAAGGGAACGCACTCAGGAAGAAGCGGAACGATTTTTCTCAGCTGATATCAGGATTGAAAGGCGATGAAAAGAAAAAAGCAATAGATGAGATGCGCCTGGTGTCCGATGAGATAAATAATATTGATCTGAAACTTACAGAACTTGATGACATAAGGAATGAATGTGTTCTTAACATTCCGAATATTCCGCACGCATCCGTTCCGACAGGAAAGGATGCGGATGATAATCTTATTGTCGGAGAATACGGAAAGAAACGTAAGTTCGATTTCGAACCGAAGGAACATTTCGATATAATGGAATCATTGGACATCGTTGATTTTGAACGCGGTGTGAAAATATCCGGAAGCGGATTCTACGTTCTGAAAGGCGATGGTGCAAGACTTGAGCGTGCATTGATAAATTATATGCTTGATGTTCATCGTATTCAGGGTTACAAAGAGATATTCACGCCTGCAGTGATAAACAGGAACGCAGTGATCGGTACAGGACAGTATCCTAACCTGAAAGATGATATGTACTGGCTTGAACGCGATGATATGTGGCTGAATCCTACGGCAGAGGTTCCCGTGACAAATCTGCACAGAGAGGAAATTTTTGACAGAAATGAACTTCCCATCTCGTATACTGCATACTTACCATCATTCAGACGCGAAGCGGGTAAGCGTTCCGATACGCGAGGCATCGTCAGAGTTCATCAGTTCAACAAAGTGGAAATGGTCAAATTCGTTGAACCGGAATATTCGATCGATATGCTTGATGAACTTCGTGATAACGCGGAAGATGTTATTCGCGGATTAGAACTTCCGTATCGTGTTCTCCTGCTTTGTACGGGTGACATGAGTTTCGCGGCGTCCAAATGCTTTGACCTTGAATTATACGCCCCGGGAGGCAACAGATGGCTTGAGGCTTCCTCCTGTTCATGTTTCACAGATTTTCAGGCTCGCAGGGCGCACATAAAATACCGTCCGGAACCTCATCTGAAAAGTGAGTTCATACACACACTGAACGGCTCCGGCCTCGCGTTACCGAGAACTATGGTCGCCGTCCTTGAGAATTATCAGAACAAGGACGGAACGGTAACGATACCGAAGGTATTGAGAAAGTATATGCAAGATCAGGAAATAATAGGATGATCGTTCCGCTTCTGCGGTCAGATATTCATGCTCTCAAGTTTCTCTATCAATCCTTTCGCATCAATTTCCGTATCCGCGGATAATAATTTTCGCTTAAGCTCCTCCTTTCCGTTGGATAACGATCTTGACGATATTCCGTAGCATTCGGAAACATACGCTTCCATATATGCGGCCAAGCGGTCGCATGCTTTGATCTCTTTTCCTCCTGGGCCTGCGAACGGTTCATCGACAAGCGAAAGGAATTCCTTATGCCAACTCTCCGGTAATAACGGTAATACCGTTTTAGATATCATCTCTTTCTCGTATTCCGATAACAATTCATCCAAACCGTCGATGCTCGTCTTTATCGGCGTTATCACGTCTTTCGTCAGCACTTCCGGAAGATCATGGAATAATGCGGTAAAGTAATCTTTGTAGATACGTTCATCATCCGCTTTAATATCCATATTGTGAAGGAACACCATATTTGCAACTAATAACATATGACCCAGCACTGATGTTTCCGGAATTCTCGGAACTTTTGCCCACCGTTTCTGGAATCTCAATTGACCGCAAAGGTCGATGAAATCGAATGTATCTTTGGCGAACATGAGACTCTTCACGCCCGTGATATCCTCATATTCTCTTATCTGTCTGTCGATCTCCTCTTTTGTTCTGTCGATACCGAACATCGTGGGGTTCGCTTTATACAATAACTTAAACTCCCAC
>WQXR01000040.1 GCA_009784745.1 Methanomassiliicoccaceae archaeon
CATGAAGATGATCTCGATATCATCTATTCTGAGATCTCTGAAGATCCGTATGTCCGTATGCTTGCGGAAAGATGTCCGGGAATGAGGATACTGAAACAAGACCCGTGGGAGTGCGTCGCAACATACGTCATTGCAACGAACGCGAACGTAAAACGCATCGGAACGATGGTCGAGAACGTCTGCAGAACTTTCGGTAAGGACCTGGGAGAACGCTTTTCGTTCCCCGCGGCGAAGGATATCGCCGATAATTCACATCTGATAAAAGATTGTATACTCGGATACAGGGAAGAACGATTCGTAAAACTTGCGGAAAGGGTCGCCGACCGCGAACTCGATCTGAATTCGCTTGAAAGGATGAATTATGACGATTGTTCCAACGCATTGAAAGAAATTGACGGAATAGGGAACAAAGTTGCCGACTGTATCTCGTTATTTGCGTACGGTCACCTGAACGCTTTTCCGATAGACGCGAGGATAGAGAGAATACTGAACGACGTTTACGGAATAGCGGGGAAATACGAAAAGATGAGATCGTTCGCATCCGAACGCTTCGGAAGGTTCGCCGGATATGCGCAGGAACTGCTGTATCACTGCGGTATTATCCTCGGGTCGCAAGCGCACGCGGGCGGTTCGCAACCCATCTGAACTTCGTATATGCGGGCAAGCATGCCGATGCGTTTCACGATCAGACATATATTACAGATCTCGCTTGCGAATTCTGCGTTCTCCTGTGCGATCTTTCTTGCGGAGTTGCGAACTTCCTCCATGAATTTCTCATGCTGCGGATTCTCGTCGATAAGCGGATTGTCCCCTCTCTTTTTCTTAAGATATTGCGATATGGCCGCATCGGTGACGCCGAAACGTCTTGCGACCTCAGCCTGTGACATTCCGTGGTTCTCGACCAATTCCTTGGCTACTTCCCTCCTTATGGTCGGGAGGACGTACCAAACAACAAGTTCGCATGGTATCTTCATGATACGTGGATAGTCTTAACGGTATTTAAAGCAGTCTATTACATAACTGTTCCCAAGTTACTTTTTTATACTTCCAGGGTGTGTTTTATGATAAAATTCGCAGACATCCCAATCTTTGTCCTCTTCTTTTTTCCGCTTATCTGCGGAAACACCTAACGAAATTGACAGTTCCTTTACGAACTTCTTCGCTTCGTCCGATCCCTTCAATTCCTCTATCTTTGCGCCGGTGACCGTTAACTTTCCTTTGAACGAACCTATTATCGATGTTCCGGAGATTATCACATTCTCGGATGAGCCGCACTCCTGTTTTATCATGTCCCTGATGTAAACGTGCAGATTGTCCTGTGTGTTCAGAAGGAATGTCTCCGTTGCCTTTGTTATCTTTTTGTTCACATCCTCCTTGAGCATCCACATCACCGTCGGATCGTCCTTCCTGAGGAATCCTTTTACGAGCATTCCTTCTGTTTCGAGTTCCGCTAACGTCGCTCTTATCTCGCCCATCCTGAACGACAGAAGGAATCTGTATAATTGTTCGGCGGAGAATATCCCGAAACATTTGAAATGTTTCTTCATTATCTCTTTCAGCGCTTCTCGCGGCGTTGTATCGCATTCCGGAACTGAAAGATACGAGCGGTCGCCGTTCATGTAAACGAGTGATGAATGCATCAGCCTTCCCAATGCCTCTGTTGTTCTCGCGGATGAGAACGGAGAATGTGCCAGCAGTTCTTTTCTTGACACGGGCTTTCGTTCTCTGACAAGTGAATCGATCACTCTCATGTCGTCGTCCATATCTGCGTTCTTTGCGGCCCTGCATAATTGAGCGAATCTCATTCCCGCATATCCTTGGAATCCCGGTACGAGCGACATCTGCAGAAGATCGCCCCGTTCGGCAAGCCTTTTCAAAGGCGTTCTCTCGGAGACGCGTGTGAGCATCTCCGCATCCGTCCGTATGTACCCGCGGTCGGCCATCGCCTCTCTTGCGGTAGCATATCTTAACGACGGTAACGCTCTCTGTTTCATGAACGCGTAACTCAGTATCTCGTCGTCCGTTAATGTTCTGGTGACGAACTTTCCTTTTGCGTAGAATCCGTTGATGAAGTGGTATCCCTTTGACGTCAATAACGACGGCATCCCGTCCGGCAGTTCCGCCGCATCCTTCCCCAGTATCTCACGTATCCTGATGATGTTCTGACCTTTCATCTCAAAGAAACGCATCAGACCGTCGACCGCATCCAAAAGGCCTGCCAGTTGTTCCGGTGTTTCCATATCCATCGCTCTTATCTCTACGCAGCCGGACATCTCCCATATCTCCAGCGCGCCTATCATCCTGTCACCGAGCACCGCAGGATATATCCAGCGGTCGCCGTATCTTGACGAGATCTCAGCCCACTTCGATGCCAGCGCCGGATCGAACAGCGAGAGTACCTGTATCTTCTCTTCCGTGTCGCTTTGAACATCTATCTTTGCTATCTCGTCCGGCATTATGTACATGGGCATCTGGCCGTCACCGACATGAACGGTGACCGCGCCGACGGCCTTCATTATCATCGGGACCGCATCCTGAGGTACGCCGGCAATGAACCTTATCGCCGCCGCGGGGACGGGACCGTACGCACGGACCGCTTGTTCTGCGAGTTCTGTTATAACGCTCTCATTGGTCTTTTCAGGTTCGTATATCTCGTAAATGTTCTCCGAACCCCAGTCCTCCCTTTCATCGTACGCCCTGATTATCTTCAGCGCCCGATCGAGACGGTTAACGGATTCTTTGATATCGTCCTTATCGCCGCCCATCTCCGTAACGAGTTGACGTGTTGTTGCTTTGCCCATTGCGGCGATGAACGAAAGCGTCCGGTCATCGGAAGGATGCAGCGGTTCGTTCCTTACCGATGCATATTTCGCACCGTCCTCAGCAAGTACGTATTTCACCCTTCCGCGCACGAACCTTCCGAGAAGTATCTTTCCGCTTTCCCTCATGGACGCCCAGTCGCTCATCCTGAAACCGCGGACACGGTTGAATACGTCCAGAACGCTTCCTGCGGATCCGTAGAATTTGAAATATTCTTCGATGGAACTGAAATTACTGCCTTTGGAGCGTCTGTAACGCTCGGCGGCGGTGTGGCTGAACACATTGCTGTGCCCTGCCTTCAGTCTTATGTGATCCGTTCTTTTCATGTATTGGTCATTCTCGGATATCAAAAATCGGCCGCATGAGAGTTCGCCGTCGCTCACGAGCGCGTCCATCGTTGTTCTCGCGTCGTTCTCCGGTATCGATAACGCGTATGCGACCTCGTGAACTGTCGCGGGTGCGAAACATTCGAGATGTTTCATAATTATATGATCGAGCGACCTGTTCCTGTCCTGTCTTTCGTATGTATATTTTGAGAATGACCATTTGTTCCTTGAGATATCGGTCCTCGAAGCAAGATACATCGATTCCAGTTTTCTCAGCGACCTGTATACCGTATCCTCATCTATTTCCGTTAACGATACCAATTCGTCGATGGTCGTCTCATTTTCAATTTTGTTGAGTATAATTTCATCTGTCTAGCTCAATTCTCTTTCCTTACCGACCGCGGATGCGTAATACTTTATCTCGTCCGCGGCCATTATGTGCGGATCGTCAAGGAACGCCGTTCCTATCCTCTTCTCTTTCAGCAGTTCGCGGCACCATTGGTCCACCGTTCTTCTGTCGGCGTCCGCGTATGCGTATATGTTCCTTCCCCTTTCTCTGAACGCCTGCAGCGGTCCGGTGCGCCGAAGCATCGGCACAATGTCGTCCTTTGTTATTATCCGTCCTAACTTCTCTCTGAAATACGGTATCACCTTTTCCTCGGTGAACTCATACTCTTTGATATCGCCCATCGCTCTGTACAATACCTTTCTGTGCAATTCCCTTAACAGGGCGCTCCTATCCTCCATCAGCACGATGTCCGAGAATCCTGAAAGTATCGCGTTGTGCGCAAAAGGCGAGGGTGTTCCGCTGTATTGTATCGTTCTTATCTTCATCTTGCCGCTGTCGATCATATCAAGAATTTCTTTTGCACTCTTTATGTCCATGTCGTCTTCCAGAACTTCTCTGTATGTCTCCTCTATGACCGGCATCCCTTCGATGTTCTCAAGCGTCTCCAGCAGATACGCGGAACGTATCTGCTGCCTGTTCACCGATACTGCGCGGCCCATGTAGTTGCGGAGTATCATGAAACTTCTTGATGCGGTGTGTCTGAACCTCATCTTGAATATTTCCGAATCTTTTACCGCTTTTCTCAGGATATTCTCAAGATCCGCTGAATTCAGCATGTTCCTTATCTTTTCCATGTCTATCGGTCTTGACGTTCCGAGCATGAAACTGTCGTCCGACATCGTCACCGATACGCTGCATCCGAGGATGTTGGACATCCTGTATGCGTATCCTCTCGATAATGCATCATTCACACGCCGTCCGAACGGGAAATGGAATATGAACCGGACGTTGCCTGACGGATCTATATACTCTTCTATCACCAATTCCTTATCATCCGGTATGATCCCTGCCGTTACTTTCTGTTCTCTGAAATATGATATTATCGAGCGTGCCGATCCGTCATCGATATCGAACTCGTCGCACATGTCCTCCAGAATGCCGGCATTGTCCATTCGGTCTGCCATCTCCCCTCTGAATTTGGCAACTTCCATGGAAAGATCGAACGAACGCGGAAGCATCTCGCCCGCCCACGACGGTACCGTTGGTTTTCGGCCGGATGCTTCCTTCACGAATGCGCTCATCCCTTTCGTCCTGACGAATTCGAACGATCTTCCTCCCAATACGAATATATCCTTCGGCGACAGCCGTTCAACAAATTTTTCCGACAGTTCGCCCAAAGAAGAACCGTGGTTCGATATCACTCTGTAATTCGCTTCTTCCGGTATTGTGCCCAGATTCATGAAGTATATCATTCTCGAGCCTTTTTTACGTCCGAACTTTCCTTCTTCCTCGTCGTACCATATCTTCGAGTACACGCCTTCGAATTCGTCTTTACTTCCTAGATATCTCAGAACGCTCAGGAACTTCTCTTTCGGTAAATTACGATAACAATACGATCCTTTTATCAGTTCATACGCCTCGTCCACGTCCCATCTGCTGTCCAGACTCATTCCGACGGTCGCTTGCGCAAGAACATCCAGACAATTTTCCGGAATGCCTACTCTGTCTATATCGCCGCGATGCGCCGCGCGGCACATCACCGCACACTCAACAAGATCGTCCTGATCGAACACCAGTAATCTTCCCTTTGATGTCCTTCCCATCCCGTGGCCGCTTCTCCCTATCCTCTGAAGACCTTTGGCCACCGATTTCGGCGATCCTATCTGACATACAAGGTCAACAGAACCTATGTCTATCCCCAATTCCAAAGATGTTGATGATACCACGCACCTTATCTCGCCGCGTTTCAGTCGCTCTTCCACATCCAGTCTTGTGTCTTTCCCCAAAGAACTGTGATGCACCTCGATGTTTTCCATTCCTCTTTCTTTCAGTTTGTACACAACGCTTTCCGCGCCCGATCTTGTGTTCGTGAATACCAGTGTCGTCTCGTGTTCGTCTATCAGTTCTTTCAACTGATCGTACATCTTTGAGTTGACTATCTCCGACGATAACGCAGTAATATCTTCGGTAGGACATATCACCTTGAGGTCGAGTTTCTTCTTTGTTCCTGACTCCACTAATACGACGTCCCTCATCTTTCCGTTGTCAACGCCCGCAAGAAAACCTGCTATCGCCTCTATCGGCGCTAACGTTGCCGATAATCCTATCCTTGTTATCTTATTCTCACAATGCGCCTTCAGTCTTTCCAGCGTTATCGATAAAAATGCGCCGCGTTTCGAATCGCATATGTCATGTATCTCGTCGAGTATCACCCATTCCACTTTCTTCAGACGTTCCTTGAACTTCGGTGCCTCAAGCACCAAGGCTAGCGATTCCGGTGTTGTTATCAGGATATGCGGCGGCTTTCTCAGCATCTTTTGTCTTTCGTATTGCGAAGTATCACCGGAACGAACGGCCACTCTTATGTCGGGTATGGTCATTCCTTTCTGGCGGGCGATCTTTTTCATCTCTTCCAGCGGCGTGTTCAGATTTCTGTTTATATCGTTCGCTAATGCTTTTAACGGAGAGATGTAAACGCAGTATATGCGTTCCTCAAGTTTTCCTTCGGATGCGTATCTCGTAAGTTCGTTTATTATCGACAGGAATGCGGTAAGCGTCTTGCCTGAACCTGTGGGAGACGATACGAGGACATTCTTCCTTTCCTGTATCGCCGGTATCGCCTTTGCCTGAGGTTCCGTCAGTTTTTCAAAATTTTCGTTGAACCATACGGAAATGAGCGGTTCCATTACGGACATCACTTCTTCTTTTGTATGTGTTCTACTCGCTCTCTCCATTCGTTCACCTGTCAATTCGCGTACCCTACGCGACGCTCTTTAATCTACTTTGCGCTCAAAACGCCCTTTCGAAAAAGTAATTAAGCATCATATACAATGAATGAGGACGTGAAGCCTGCATCCGCATCCGCGATGGCGTTGCTCGTTGTGATACTGGCAATTGCGGTACCGCTTATTGACAGCGATACCGCTGCCGCTGATGACGATGACTTTTTTGAATTGGTTTTTGTGAATGTCACCGGAAGGGTCGTTACACAACTGGACGCCAAAGGCGATCCGGTCGGATTGAGCGGTGTTACGGTGATATTTGATAACGGCGACGGTACGAAGTTCACTCGCACTACCAATTCAAACGGAGAATTCAGAATCGATGAGGTCGCTCCCGGGACGTATACGATAACATTCAGCAAGGACGGGTACGGAGTTCTTATCTGGCCGGGGAAAGCGGAAAAGGACGGCACATCGTACAAAGTGACCCTGACCGGCGACGAAACAGACGTTTTCATCGGCAACGCCGCTATGACCGAAGCGGTCGGAACGATAAAGGGAACAGTTTACCGTAACGGTGACGAGGTTGCCGGTGTGCGCATCGAGTTGTACGACACGAGCGGCAGACTCGTGAAAAGCACCATAACCGACAGATACGGTGACTACACGATACAGCACGCCACGGGAACGTATTACGTATCCGTTAACGTTCTTAACTTCATGGCCGAACCGTTCGATGTGACGCTGGGAGTTGGCGTCACGGTGAATCATAACTTTGTTCTTGAACCGAAGAGAGGTGCGACATACCTGTTCGGATTCGATCTTACGCACTCGTTCATGGTCATCGGCGGTCTTATGGGGTCGCTGATCGTGATATTCACTATACTCTACGGAATACACACAAGCAGGAATCCCGGAAGTTCAAAACTGCATTCTGACTCGAAAAAAGATCAGAACTGATATCTTTTCAAAGTTTCGTTAACTTTTGAGTTGACGTCATCGTAGATACTGTTCCCGTTCGCATCCATGGCCACCACCAGCGGTCCGAATCGTTCCGTTGAGAACAGCCACATCGCCTCGGCCATCCCGAGATCCTCCCATTCCACGCCTTTTGTTTCTGTGACGCACTCGGCCAGCGATACCGCCGCACCGCCTATGGCCGCCAAATATACACAGCCGTTCTCTTTCATCGCTTCGAGAACGTCCGATGACATTCCGCCTTTGCCGATAATTACCTTTATTCCGAACCTTCTTATCATTTCCGCTTCCAGATCATTCAGGCGCGCACTGGTCGTAGGTCCGGCTGCGACGACGGCCCATTTGTTCTTCTCCTTTTTCATTATCGGTCCGCAATGGAATAATGTTGAATTGTACAGTACCTTCGGCACTTTTTCCGATGATAAGGCACGCATGTGAACTTTATCACGGCCGGTTATCAAAGATCCGCTTACGTATACCGTCTGACCCGTTCTCAGACTGCGGACGGTCCTTTCGTCTGTTGGTGATGTAATGATCATGATATCACTGTTTGAACTCCGCCGTTCCGTCATTATGTATCCGAACTGTTGCCCTTCGGGCCGCCCAGCAGCTCAGGTTCACGGCAACAGGCAGCGAAGCGGTGTGGCAATACGCCGTTCTTATGTGAACGCGAAGAACTGTTGCGTTGCCCCCGAGGCCCATCGGTCCGAGACCGCTTTCGTTCAGTATCAGGAACAATTCTTCTTCCATTCTTCTTTCGTCATCGTTCCCGTTGACACTGTCAAGCCGTTCCAGTAACGCTTCCTTTGCCATTTCAACGCATTTTTCCGATGTTCCTCCTATGCCGACACCGACAACGGTCGGCGGACACGGTCTTCCGCCCGCCTGAAGAACAGCGTTCACAACAAATCTCTTTATTCCGTCCGTACCGTCAGCGGGATCGAGCATCCCGAGTTTTGTCATATTCTCTGCGCCGGCCCCTTTCGGAATGACCGTTATCTCCGTGAAGTCGTCATCCGACGGCCTGTAATGTATCATAGGCATCCCGTCGCCGAGATTGTGACCGTCGTTCTTCCTTGTTATCGGGTGTACGGTGTTAGGTCTTAACGGAATTGTTTCCGTTGCTTTCCTCAATCCGTCCCTTATTCCTTTTTCTATTGATGAATTGAACTTTCCGGAAACGTAGAACACCGGTATTCCCGTATCCTGGCACATTGGTATCCCTTTGTATTCCGCCTTTTTCGCGTTGTCCATTATCCCGCCCAACTGCGAATATGCGATATCGTTCGTTTCCCACGCGGCGGCCGCTTCCAGCGCCCATCCGACGTCCGTTGGTAATCTGGTATTCGCAAGACGGAGGAGATCGCATACGATGTCGTCGATCTGTTTCGGGATCTTTATCATTATCGGTACATGCGCATTCAAAAGAAAAACAATGCGGTCTGTTGCCGTCTCTGAGAACGACCTCACGGAACGTAAAATACGACGCCGTCTATTTCCGCTATGTCCATTGTTTCTGTTATATCGGCATCGTCCGGTACGCGTACGTCCATCGTCGCGTAGCTCACGGGATGGAGTATCTGTGCTTCGCCCTTTGATCTGCTCACGACCGTTGCTTTTGTTATCTTATCGTGAGGCGTATGAACTTTCATCTCATGCATCCTCGATCTTCTGACCGACGTTACATGAAGATCCTCCAGTCTCGTCAGTTTACCGATGCCTTTTCCGATGCCTGATAATTTATATGCTTCCCCTTCGAAAATAACGATATCGTTCAGATGGTATTCCGGCATTCTCACCAGATACGTCATTCTGTACATATCCGTACCGTCCTCCGTCCTGCCGATGAGTTTTGAGGCTTCCTTCGTCTCTGCGCCGTACATGTCGGATAATTCCTTTGCAAGTGTCTTTGCCAAGGATATTGAGGAAAGGAGCATATCAACGCCTCCCTGAACTTCCTCCACCTTCGTAAGGAACAGTTGGCGGTTCGTTGACGAAAGGTGTTCTATGCGATCCCTGACATAACGCACCGTACCATCGCGTATGCTGTCGCTTAATTTCCTTGATCCGCTGCGTATCTGTAACGTTGCCTCATAGTAGTTGCCTAACTGCCTTGAACATTTCTGGCAAACACCGTTCTTTATCCGGACGACCGTTCCCGATGATGCTTTTACGGCACGTCCGTTCAGTTCTCCTTCTGTATACACGGTCACAGAATAATTCCATTCGTCCTGTCCTTCCGCCGATGCGTATGCGTTCGTTATTCTCAGATCGCCAAGCGCTTTGATGGAATTGAGTGCGGCATCCTCTATCGCTTCCTCTTCCGTTCTCTTCATCCAGCGGCCGCTCAGACGGTATTCATGACATGAAGCGCACCTTTCCATATCAACGTGGTGAGGCAACGTTATCAGCTTCTTTCCGTCAAGGAAGCATTCGATGCACAGACCGTCGAATGTTTCCTCTTCTTTGTTGCATTTGACGCAGAACATCACATCATCACCGCTTGCGCGTGCTTCACTCCGTTCACCGTTATTACCATTTCCTCGGATACATATCCGGATGCAAGTGCAACTGTTACCGTACGTTCGCCGACGAGATTCATTACCGTAACGCTTTTCATGCGTTCTTTAAGTTGTTCTTCTGTAATTTCTTCACCGCCGTAGAATATCTTTGAGACGTTCAGTCTTTTTTCACCTTCGCTGAACGACATTCCCAAAAGTTCTGCGTCGCACGCAGCAAGCAGTCTTTCGCCGCTTCTTGTGTGTATGCGTGCGGATATCATGGTATCGCCTCAGGCAACGCTGTATTTGCCGATCGTCGGCGAATATATCACACCGTCGCTCATAAGCTGATCCAAAGCGCGGATGAGTCTCGCCTGCGTGTAGTCGCCTATCTTTTTCCTCAGTTCCGTGTACAGTTCGTCCCTCGTTGCGCTGAATCCGTGCATTGCCGTGAACTCCCGTATCGTTTCGCGCACGATCTCCATCTCTTCCCTGAAATTTGCCGATATTCCTGTTGCTATGACGTCGGAATCCCATACCGTCTTCGTTCCTTCCAGATCGCTGTGTATCTTGTCCAGTGAGTAATGTATCAGCCTGATGGAACGTAACGCATCTTCCTGTGTCACAATATCACTTAATCTCGCTCTCGCGGACGCTTCCGCCAAGCGTATGTACGCTTCTAACTGCCTTGCAGTTATCGGAACTGTACTCTTACCGCCGCCGGTCATCCTTATCTTCAGGTACGCATTACGTATCTCGGCTGCCGCTTCCTCGGACATCACCGGCGTTATGCGTTTTGAGTAGGCGACATATTTTCTTAACGTTTCCACATTGTAGACCGGTTTCACTGACGATGTGTTCTCCAATATTTCGTCATTCAATTTTTCACCGGTCGCCTTTTTCGCCTGTCCGCGGCGGTGTACTCTGATTATGTGGTCTGTTATCCTTTTATCATTGTTCGTCTCCGGTTTGTCCAATAGCGGGAAGATGACATCAAAACGGGACACCAGCGTGGGCTGGAGATTTAACTGCTCTCCTAATCTACCATGTTCGTCGAACCTTTGGGCTCCTTTGGCTCCTTTCGGGTTGCTTGCGGCGAGCAG
>WQXR01000041.1 GCA_009784745.1 Methanomassiliicoccaceae archaeon
CACCTCCCACCGGAACGGATCCGGGTCCCCGGCAGTAAAGTAAGGGGAACCCGAACTCTCCTTTCCGGTGTTTCCTTTTAATTCTCATTCAGAATATAATACCATGATGCTACATGTAGTATACATTTCAGTTAACGCCCCTCAGATAGTGACCGTACGTTATGCGGCCGCACATCTCCGTGAGTTCACTTTTTCTTTTTACGTCACGATCAAAGAATGCTTTTGCCACCTTGGACGCAACATCAGCAGGTCTTTTTCTTACGTCTATGCCAAAAGAATCGATACCGAATGATTCCAATTCATTCAGATGCTCAATGAGAAGAAGATCTGATGAATTCAATATGTGCGACATCTTTCGCTCATCCCTGTAAACGGGAAATTGATAATCGCGTTCATCTGTTAATGTGCAGTTCATCATCTCCGGATCGCGTGTGACCATCAATTCGATACGGCCGAAGACCATCTGTTCCAGTTCTCCCGCGTAATGAGAACATATCTCTTTGATCTCTTTCCTTGAAAGTTCTGCGGAAAGAGTTGTCTGTTCAAGTACGTTCGGGAATGCGGAGTTGAACATGTTCAGATGATAACTTCCGTATCTTTTCTTACCTGATGCCGCCCGGATCTGACCAGGGTTGTGGACCATCACATCACCATTGGGCAGATCATCGAACGGTAAGAATCTGGGCAATATCGTAACAAATTCTTTTCCTTTTTCTGAGCATATGATCTCAGCTTTATCACGTTCGCCGTTCCATTCGAAATATATGCGATCTGCATATCCTATAACAGAATTCAGTACTTTCAGTGATGACACATAGAACGAAAGTTTTGCTCTCTTTTTCACCCTTTCAATGAGTTTCGGTGCGTATCTCGATGTGCCGATGCTCTTACTTCCCGTTAAATTCAGATCATCGGAAAAGATGTTCTTTATCTCATCTATGCGAGGATCATAAGTTCTGTATATCTCATATATCCCGTCTTTTATTGCGAACGGGACCGAGATCGAATTTGAGGATGAAACTTTGAATCCGCCTATCTTCTCCTCTCCTCTGAATATTGATAATCCGTCCTTTACGTTAATGTCCATTCCCTTCGGATCGAATCTTTTATCCTTTATCGTGACGGACCCCATGAGATATCCGCGGTTATCCGGATACAACGGCTGAACGATATGTTTTGAATTGTCCATATATCCGGTCCCGTATCCGCGGTTGAATATTGTCATAAGCAGTTCTTTCATTCGTTCTAATTCTTCATTGTTATTCTTGTCTCTTGTAAGCGAGTATATCTTTGACGTAAGGTACGTATGCGCAGGACTGCGCATACGGCCCTCTATCTTCATTGACGTTATACCCATTTTTTCTAATTCGTTGAAATGATCTATGCAGTAAAGATCGGATGTGTTCATCAGGTATCCGTTTCTCGCGGATGTGTGATATCTTTTTCTGCACGGTTGCGCACATTCCCCTCTGTTGCCGCTGCGTCCGCCGACGATACTTGAGAAAAGACATCCTCCCGACATGCAATAGCATAAAGCACCCTGTGCAAAAACTTCCGTTTCTACAGGCGAATCTTTTATTACCTCTTTTATCTCGTTGAGCGTGAGTTCCCTTGCCAGTATCGCTCTTTCTACGCCGTTCTCGTGACACCATTCCAATCCCTTTGACGAATGTATGCCCATCTGTGTCGACGCATGCTTCGGAATGTCCACACGGCCTATGGTCCTCAATAATCCCATATCCTGTATTATCACGGCATCAGCATCAATATCTTTCAAAAATTTTACAAAAGAGATGGCATCGGCCATCTCTTCGTTCTTTATGATCGTGTTAACCGTGACGTATACTTTCACATTATTGTCATGCGCATAATTAACTGCGCCTTCCAGTTGCTTTTCCGTGAAATTATCTGAGAATTTACGGGCACCGAATCGTTTTCCGCCTAAGTATACGGAATCAGCACCGCCTTTTACCGCTGCATTCAGCGCTTCCGGTGAACCGACGGGTGCCAATATCTCCATATCATACCGTAGACCCTTTTCGTAAATATTGGTTGCGAAGGACGAATGTATATTACATGTAGCATCCCGTCTTTATATTCTCATGCGAAAATGTTGTTCCTGATAACAATGTCGCTATTCAAGAGAAAAAGAACAACAGAAGAAAGGAACAGACCGGAAACAGCCTACGACCGCAGTACATTGCTGATAGATTGCAGCAAATGCGGCGGACCGTCGTTACTGAACGATGCGGAATGTGTCAAATGTTTATCTGAGTGTATCTCAGATAACATAATACCGTCGCGTCTGATAATACGAAGAGAAAGCGATACGGAATATTCTGAGAATGTTATCTCAGTATTGAACGAGATATCAAAAATAAGTTCAATGGTCCGTACTGCATCTCAGGAGAAAGTACCCAGCAAATGCAAAGGATGCCAAACATCCATACCTAAGAATGCGAAGGATCTTTGGGAAGCATTTCCGGAACCTCGTTTTGATATGATGAAACTCGAAGCGGAACGCTCAAGTCCCAACAGGGAAGGATGCGAGGAATGTCTTTGGAGGACCATCGGATTTTTAGACCAATCGGAAATGATGTTCTCGGAATTAAGAAAGAACGCAGCCAGAATGGCCTTCCGTCTGTCGGAGGCATGAACATGCCGTCCGTGATACAGGAAGATGCGGTCAAGGATCAGAAAATTCCCGCACAGACAGGAACGACCGCTAATACCATCAAGATAACTGACATCCCGAACGTGCTGAAAAGTCTTGAACGAATGTCCGTGAAAGAAAAACGCTCCAAACCGCTGTACTCAGGGTGCTGGATGAACGATATGCATGATATCGAGACGATAGAACGCTACGAGATACCTTCAGGCAGTGTTACGATAGGGAACACACCGGACGGCCGAACGGAATATTTCCTGAAACCGTCGGAATACAAGTTCAGCGATGATATGAATTCGGTCGTGAACAAGGTCATTAACGAGATACGTAACTCGTTCGCATCATCCTCGAATATCACATCCGGAAATCTGACCGCAGTATCGAGAAGCATGCTTGGCAAGTATGCGAACGATCTTACGCTGACGCCTCAGATATTGGATGAGATGGCCTCTGTCGTCAGAAGATATACGATCGGATTGGGAATATTCGAAATATTACTGACAGATCCGAGATTAGAGGACATTTACATAGACGCACCGTGCGAGAAGAATCGCATACACGTAACGCTGAACGGAATAGCGGGATTCAATTCGCATATACGGTGCAGAACAAATCTGACAGCGGATACGAGAGAGGTACGAAATTTGATTTCCGTGTTAAAGAAGGACAGCGGACTGCCGTTCTCTGAATCGTCCCCCGTTCTTGAGACGGATATGAACTCATATGACGCACGTGCGACCGTCATCGGTTATCCGATGTCGCCGAACGGCGATGCCGTTGCGATAAGGAAACATTCCGTGAATCCGTGGACACTGACAAAACTTATCGGTAACGGAACGATGGACCATATGTCCGCCGGACTGTTATCGTTCTTGGTGGATTCCAGATGCACATTCCTTATATGCGGCGCACGCGGAGCCGGTAAGAGTTCATTGATGTCCGCGATGCTGTTTGAATTCCCTGTTTCACAGAGGATACTGACAATTGAGGATACATCAGAACTGCCGACGGAAAAGATGCGCAGAATGGGTTACAAGGTACAGTCAATGCTCATAGACGAAAGGATGGGCGGAGATACTCATAAACGTGCGGAAGAGGCGTTGCGTGTTTCCCTGAGATTAGGAGAATCAGCAATAATATTAGGCGAAGTGAGAGGAGAAGAAGCAAAGACGCTGTACCAAAGTATGCGTACCGGACGCGCCGGAAGTTCCATAATGGGAACGATACACGGCGATTCCGCTCATTCCGTTTATGAAAGAGTTGTTCATGACATGAACATCTCGCCGGAGGCGTTCGCTGCTACGGACATAGTCGTTACGATGGTAACGAAAAGACCTAAGGGAAGCATAAGACAATACAGAAAACTTAACGAGATCGCGTTAACATCGGAAAAGCACGGAGATTTCGTTCAGATACCGATAGACGATGAAGCATCATCCGGAAAGAGCATACTGGGAAAGAATATCTTCAGCACACCGTTGTTCAAACGGATACTGACGTCGTCATCATATTCTAAAGAAGAAATAATCAACGAGATAAGCGCAAGAGCGGAGATGCGGAAATTCCTTGCGGAGATGGCCTCCGTCCATTCTGAGAAGTTCTACGGACCGGAATGGATATGCTACGCAAACGAGCATCTATCCAAAGCACTAATGGACGGCACATTTGACAGAACGGGAACGGTGGACAGTTTCAAGAAATGGTTCGGTAGATACAATGGTCTCTGATACTGCGAAAAAGAACGATACGATGAAAAAGAATTTACCATCGGTCCTTGCGATGTTCTCTGCGATAGCATTCGCGTCGGTCGTGTTCATGACGGATCTGAAACTTGCCTTGGGATCCGTTCCGGTGCTGCTCGCGATACCTTTGTTCGGATATCTTCTCGTAAGGGAGAAGAAAGAAGTTCTAAAAGCGGAACGCATAATGAACGAGGCGCCTGCGGCGATCGGTATGATGCGCCTGATGATAGACCGCAACCGCTCATTGGATTCTGCGGTCCGCGAGATCGCGGAGAACGGACCCAAGAACATAGCAAAGATGTTCGGAAAGATAATATGGGATGTTGATACGAAGGCATCCGCCGACATACGCGATTCGCTGAACTCGATGATATCATCCCTTCCGGATGCGTTAGCAGCGTTCAGAAGAAGTCTTTACCTTATCATTTCCGCGTCCGGTTCAAAGGATGTTAACGAACGTATGAGGATGACGAAGGATGCCAACGATATCATACTGACAGGATTGAAGGACATGGGCGAAGCGTACAGTTCAAAACTGAACGCGCCGTGCATGCTGATATTCGGACTGGGTGTGATGATACCGATGATATTGGTATCCGTGATACCGATGCTCAGTATCGGCGGCCAATTCTCATCGGCCGCGTTGGATCCGATGGTCATCGCTGCTGTTACGTTACTGGTGATACCGGCGATCGTTGCGATGGTCATAATGACGATATCCAACGGAAATCCGTTCTATGTACGATCGGATGAAAAAATAACTGTGATATGCTTAATGCCTGTTGCAATTTCGGTACCGATACTTGCGGTGATGTTCTCATTAACGGAAGATATCGCCCTTTCAATGGCCGCAGCGGCGATAGCGTCCGGTTGTTCGCTGTTCACGGTGCTTTACCCGAAGATGACCGCTGAACGTAAAAGGGTGAAGATATCATCATCCATCGGTGACGTATTATTCGATCTGGGTAACAGATTGTTATCGGGTGAGAATTTCGAAACAGCATTGATATCATCGTTCAAGGAAAAGAAGAACTGTTCGGAACTTGCGTCAACACTGGAACGATGCATCTCCATCTCACGCGGAGAAACGGACAAGGCGATACGTTCCGCAATGGATCCTTATTCGAAGAAGATGGCAGACCTTTATTGTGATGTGTACACGTCATCATTAAAAGATCTGAGGGATGCCGGACGTTTAGCGGTAAGCATGGGTCACCAGCTTCAGGATCAGAACGCTGCCGTCAGCAGCATTCAGAACAAATTGAGAAGCATGCTTGATATGATGACCGGAACATCGTCAATATTCGCGCCGCTGATACTCGGTATAAGCGTTTCGATGCTTGCGCCGTTCACAGATCTCGCCGGCGGAACACAAATGTCATTCACCGCACCGATCCTGATGGCATATCTGATAGAATTGGCGGCGCTGATATCAGTGCTTACGACACAACTCAAATGCAAAGGCGGTATATTGACGTCATTGTATTCGTTCAGTATGATGATGCCGCTTGCCTTGGTGGTGTTCATACTGACATCAAGCATCTCGCTTTGAGGATGGGGTCAATAGTATGCATAACGAACAAGATGGAAAAAATATTGATGGGAAAATAACACACAACATGGTAACGATTATCGTTGATGAGATAGGAGACCCGGGGCTGGATACACCGAATGACCCTGATTTTTTCATGACGGCGACCATCATAGAAAAACCAACTCTGTTCGGCAGGATATCTGCAAAATTTCGTGAACAGTTCGGCAGAACGGAATTGAAATCTAAAGATATCAATCGCAGCAAGAGAGGCAGAGTACTGAAGGAAATTTCAGAACTTGATCTCGACGTATATGCAGTGTATATAGACAAGGGCGCTGACGATAATCCGGAATGGTGGACGAAAACATTTGACAGAAGACCTGTTTTTCGAATGACATTATCGGAACTCATGGATGAAACATTCTCCAAAACTGAGAAAAATTATTTCTTTGTGATCATAGACAGTAATCAAGATATCATGGACGGCGTCGGTGAGCAGATAGTGAAGGGTTCGGCGAAGAATAATAATAAAGATATCATCAATGTCAAAGTTGAGGATTCAACGGACGAGACATACGGTGATCTGATACAGACAAATGATGTGATACCCAGGGAGGCACGAGACCGTAAAAGAGGGAGGAAAGAGAGGCACGGCATCCGCATTAACATAAGGCGATTAAAGGGCGGATGAAAAGAATAGGTGCCTATGCCGTCAGCAACATCGCAGATGCGATACCAGCGAACATAGGGCTTAACTCGATATCATATCTGGAATATAAAAACCTGTCCTATTTCAGTTCCTGCCAGTGATGTCTGTCTGCACATCTGTTATGTCCGGATGAAATGAGGGGGTCGATCGTAGATCCATAATATCATCAAAGATAAAATATCCGTTGCCCGCAGATCATCATGGCCATAGACGACCGATAGCACGGGGCTTATCTGGATGTCAAACAGATATGGTCTAAATATATGATCCTGGTCATCGGAATTATTCGATGACAAACTCCTGCGACGAGAAATTCGAATAATAACGTCCTGATGATGCGGTGAATCTTAGAACGCAATAATCTGGATCGGTCACACCTTCTTTGTAGTACATCGTGTCGCCTTCCCTCCATATAAGTTCTTTTGATGCCGCATCGGTAAGAACTTCCATCGTTCCGCGGAGCATCACACCCGTGTAGAATCTGTTGTCAAAGAAGTAGATGCTTGCCTTTGCATCCCTTGAATATTGCTGAACTCTCATCGAAGATGTGTTCGTTGTGAAATAAAATTCTTTTATTCCGTTACGGACCCTCGGCGCGAACATTGCTTTCATATTGGGAAATCCGTTCTCATCGACGGAGGCGATGAATCCTGTCCTCTGCTTGTCAATAAAATTGCCAATCGTCTTTTCAGGGTCACGCATCATATCTCTCAGATGGACGTACACGATATTAACACCTATGGATGGTCACACATCATAATAACGGGTGGCGCACCTATTGCCGGCGGAAGCGGGTATTTTTAAGAAACTTTTATAAACGATAGCAGTATAAAGGAGTTATCAGAGAGCATAAGACTGTTCTCCTTTTCCGTAATAATCATTTTGGAGCGGATCTGAAGATGAGTGTTGAAACTTTAAAGACCGGTACGACGACCGTAGGGATAAAGACGAAGGACGGAGTGATACTCGCGTCCGAGAGAAGGGCCACAATGGGTAACATAATTGCACATTCGCATGTGCAAAAGGTATTCGCAATATCGGATAACATCGGAATGACCATTGCGGGATTAGTGGGAGATGCTCAGCTGATGGTCAGGTTCCTTCAGAGCGAGGTCGCGTTATATTCGATGAAACGCGGCGCACCGATGACCGTCGGTGCGGCGGCAACGCTTGTTGCCAATGTCATACGCCAAGGATTTTACTTGGGATTGATAGTGGGCGGATATGATGCGAAAGGCGGTCACATATACAGCATAGACGGCGCCGGAGGATGCATCGAAGATAATTACGTCTCCGTCGGTTCCGGTTCATTGTTTGCGTTAGGTGTTCTCGAAGGAAAGTACAAAGAAGGCATGACCGAAGAAGAAGGCATTGATCTGGCAATATCTGCGCTGAACTCCGCGATAAGGAGAGATTCCGCAAGCGGCGACGGTATGCTCATTTCCGTGATAAACAAGAAAGGCACGAAAGAGTTGTCCGAGGACGCGATAAGAGTGCGCGCAGCGGAACTGGGATTCAGATATCCCAATTAAACTCATTACAAAATATCTGTGGTCATTATGAATGCTGACAAATTATTCGATAACTTAAGAGAAGAGATACGCCGTCTGATACCTTCAGATCTGAAGATATCAGCAATAGAATTCGAGGGCCCTCTTGTTGTCATTTACACTAAAGAATTTGAAAAATTCTCATCCGATGCAAATCTTGTAAAGGTATTGGCACAGGGATTGAGGAAACGCGTTGTTATACGTCCGGATCCGTCAGTGCTTGCGGATTCCAACGAAGTTGAGGAAAAGATCAGAAAGATGGTGCCGGAGGAAGCGGAGATATCTGACATATTCTTTGAATTCGAAACAGGCGAAGCAACAATAGAAGCATTATCGCCGGGTGTGGTGATAGGACGCCACGGCTCTCTGCTGAACGATCTCAAGAAAGAGACAGGATGGAATGTCAAAGTGGTGAGAGCACCTCCGATCCCGTCAAAAACGGTATCGGATGTGAGAGGTTATCTTCGATTGAATCGTGATGACCGCAGCGACATGCTCAAACGCGTCGGACGTAAGATCGCACGTTCCGTCATCGAGGGAGATGCATGGGTGCGGATGACCGCATTGGGCGGATTCAGACAGGTCGGGAGATCTGCAACGCTGTTACAGACGAGAAGCAGCAAGGTGCTGATCGATTGCGGTATCGATCCAGGTAACGATTCCGTTCCGTACTTCAGCGTTCCGGAGATACAGCCGCTGAAGGATCTTGATGCTGTTGTCATAACACATGCGCACATGGATCACTGCGGTATCCTTCCGGTGTTATACAAATACGGTTACGAAGGTCCCGTTTACTGTACGCCGCCGACACGCGATCTGATGGCGATGCTTCAATTGGATTACATAAAATTAACATTCGGCGAAGCGAAGAAAGCACCATACGAAGCGTCGCATGTAAGGCAGGAGATACTGCATACGATACCGTTGAGGTATAATGAGACAACTGATATCTCGCCTGACGTAAGATTGACATTCCAGAACGCCGGCCATATACTCGGGTCGGCGATAGCGCATTTCCATATCGGTGACGGATTGCATAACGTAGCATTCACCGGCGACACAAAATATGAAAGATCGTGGTTATTCAACGCCGCCAACAATCGATTCCCGAGATTGGAAACGTTGGTCATCGAATCAACATACGGCGGTCATTCCGATATTCAGCCAAGCAGGATGGATGCCGCCAATGAATTGACGAACCTATTGTCGCAAGCCGTTGAGAACAACGGAAAAGTGCTCATACCCGTGTTCGCAGTAGGACGTTCGCAGGAAGTTATGCTTGTCATCGAAGAAATGATGCGCACAGGCCGCATGCCCACTGTTCCCGTGTATCTTGACGGAATGATATGGGAAGCGACCGCCGTTCATACGGCGTATCCGGAATATCTCAACAGTCAGTTAAGAACGCAGATATTCCAGCAGAATGAGAATCCGTTCTTGTCGCCGGTGTTCAGACGTGTTGAGACGTCGGCAATGAGAGAGGAAATAACTCATTCAACAGATCCGTGTATCGTATTGGCGACAAGCGGTATGATGTCCGGCGGACCGGTGATGGAATACTTCCGCGAATGGTGTGACGATCCTAAGAACTGGCTGATATTCGTTGGTTATCAATCCGAAGGAAGTGTAGGCCGCACGATACAGAAAGGACGTTCCGATATCACGTTATACGATCGCGGTAACTCGATAAATCTGGAAGTAAAGATAAATCGCGAGACTATAGACGGCTTTTCAGGTCATTCCGATCGAAAACAAATGATGAATTACATTGCATCGCTTGATCCTAAACCTGATAAGATAGTCATCGGACACGGCGAGGATCGTAAGTGCACGGATCTCGCGTCATCCATATACAAAAGGTTCGGCATCGAGACGAAGGCGCCGCTGAACCTTGAAACGATAAGATTGAAATGAATTTCCATTCGATTTGAAATGGAAAAAAAATGAACGGTGCGGAAGCACCGTTAATAGTTTTCAGCTTTTATTTCGAAGTACGCCTGCGGATGCGCACATACGGGACACTCGCCAGGTGCAATTTTGCCTATATGTATATGACCGCAGTTGCGGCATTTCCATATGACGGTGTCACCTTTCTTGTATATTGCTCCGCTTTCGAGATTCTTCAGAAGTTTAAGGTATCTCGCCTCATGTTCCTTCTCGACCTCAGCGACACCTTCGA
>WQXR01000042.1 GCA_009784745.1 Methanomassiliicoccaceae archaeon
CTCTTTGTTTCTGTTCCGGAAGTATGAACGTACGTTCGACGAAACGGTTCCTCATGAATCCTTCTTCGTACTGAACTTTAGAACCGATGGAAAAACCTAATGCATGCGCTCTTCCCGAGTCGGGGACGGGAATGACAATGTCAACGTCAGCGGGAGATTCTTCTGCAAGAATTTCGCCGACCGTTCTTCTTACTTCGTACACTTCTTTCCCGTCTATTATTGAATCCGGTCTCGCGAAGTATATCCATTCGAACATACAGTGCGCGTATTGGCATTGTGTCGTTGATCTGTAGGATTTGAATCCTTTTTCCGTGATCTCGACGATCTCTCCAGGAATTACATCACGTACTATACTTCCTCCGAGGATATCGATGGCAACGCTTTCCGAAGCGAGGATATTACCGGTTTCCAATTTACCGATACATAACGGCTTGAATCCGTACTGATCGCGTACACCGAAGACACGGTCATTCAACAGTATCGTTAACGAGAATGAGCCTTCCAGTTCGGACATGGCAGATCTTATCGCTTTTACGGGATCGCTGTTCTGTGTGAGATATTTAGCAATTATCTTTGCCATCAATTCCGAATCCGAATCTGTGGAAAAGGACCATCCCGCCTCAAGATATTTCTTTTTGAGTTCTTGGCTGTTCGTTAATGCGCCGTTGTGCGATGCCGCGATTATTCCCTGCGTTATTTCCAGTTCTATCGGTTCTGTGTTACGCTCGGCCTTGTTCGCCGCTGCCGGATATCTTACGTGACCGATACCGCATTTACCGGATATCGATTCAAGGTCCTTCGGTCTGATGGCGTCGTTGACCATTCCCTGTCCTTTTACGGTGACCACTTTTTTACCGTTGAACACTGATATTCCGGCGCTCTCCTGACCGCGGTGCTGTATCATTCTCAGGGCCTTGAAAATATCAGCCGCAACATTATCGGAACAGTACATTCCGATGACGCCACAGCTGTGCTTTGGCCCTGTCATGTTGATACTTCCTCAATTATGCGATTTTGCCCATGCGTAGGATCTCATCTTTGCCATCTTTCCGTATCCGCATGATGCGCATTCTCCTCTTCTGACGTGGTATGAATGCTTTCCGCATCTGCGGCACGGTATATGTGTCTTGTATTTGTTGTGTCTTCCCTGTGCAGGCGTGCCTGTTCCCATTGTTATCCCTCTTACGGTGAAATGTAGATGACGTTATCTCCGCGTACTATCGTCAGACTCAGTTTTCTCGTTGACTGGCCGTTAACTATTTCCTCTGCGTTCTTAAGCACAAGGTTCATGTGCGGATCGTAACCGTCAAGAACGCCTCGGTATTCTCTTTTTCCTTTAAGTTCGACGATGACGTTCTTGTTCACCGACTGACTGAGAACTGTTAAAGGTTTCATCATTTCCTGAGCCACCTCATGCCCATAATCCATTGAGTATATGAATATTGCTTTCGGGCGCGCTATTATAGAGGATGCGAGATGGGGCGATTGTGCATCATCCCATATCACCCGATCCGCATTCCTTTGAGCAACTCCTCAGCAGGAATTTCCATCTTGGCGAAGGCAGATATCTTCTTTCCAATGTCCTTGATAGAAGGGCCTATGAAATAAACTGTATCATCGATCATCAGGAAACGATCATGATATCTGTTCGAAGTTTTTATTATCACAGGGGCATACTGTGCATTGTGCATATCAACATCCGACTGCAGCTGTACTGATATGCCTTTTGTGTAAACGGTCGCGGTAACATCCGGTCGTCTTTTTGATAATAACAGAAGCACGGATTTGTCCACGTAGTTGTCTATAAGCACAATCGTCTTTTTTGCTGAACATATAAGATCTGATATCAGCACGTACGCATCGAATACCTCCCCTTCAAAGAAAACACCTTGAGCCGGAGGCAATGAGGCCTTTATGAAAAAGTCCAGTTTCTTATCGTGTTCTCCCACACGATACTCTAAACGTTCGAAACGCTGATTGATCGCATAACCTTTCAGAAGATATTCTCTCAGTATCTTCGTCGCCCATTGGCGGAAGAAGACGCCTCTTTGCGATTTAACTCTGTAGCCGACCGAAATTATCACATCAAGGTTGTAATGCTTTGTGAAACGAGAAACTTCGCGGCCGTTTTCAATTTGAACTGTTAAGGATTCCTTTACAGTTGCCGTGGACAGTTCACCTTCTTTGAAAGCATTATTGATATGTATATTGACGTTTTGTTTTGTTGTTTGTAACAATTCTGCCATTTGCATCTGTGTCAGCCAAACGGTATCTTCTTCTATTTTTACCTCAAGTTTTAACGAATTATCGGGCTGATACAGTATTATTTCTCCTCTGTTTTCTACATGACTGGGTATTGTTGCTTTGCCTCCCGATATCTCTGATACCCATTGACGAAATTGCATGGCTCTTTTTGAATTTATGCGGTATCCGATCGACATTATCACATCCATACCGAAATGAGGAATTGTCCTTGCTACTTCTCGGCCCCCTTCTGTGCGAACTTGTCGGAGATCCCGACAGGTTGCCGCTACATCTAGTTCGCACTCGTCATATATTCGCTTGATATTCTCTACAATATTGGATCGTGCCGTGCTAAATAGTTCCGCCATCTGTTGCTGTGACAGCCAAACCGTATCGCCTTCAAGTCTTACCTCAAGTTTTGTCGAATCATCCGGCTGATAAACCATCATCCTGCATTTGTCTTGTTCCTGTTCCTCATGTACTATCATTCTGTTACTGTTTTTGGCCATTAAATTCACCGGTCCAGCAGATATTTTGATATGAGTATTTATGCCGTTCCAGGGGGTGACCGAAAGTACCTTCGTTTCCTGTGGAGACGATGTTACCCTTATATCGGAACGAATGAAAAGAACATGACCGTGCAACATGTGGCCAGACATGAGAACTTTTATTCATTGCGAATGAAATTCCACCAGAAATATACGCTTCGAAAGAACCGAAAGTACATCTATTCCCCTTTAGGTTGCTGTTATCGGTTGATATTTTGCGTCATTTTATGCTTATACGAATGCGCCTATGGTCGGTGCGTCAAACGGTCCATGTCGAAAAGATAATTGCTTCTTGTAACGCTTTCTGCGCCGGTGCCTGTTTTGAAAAAGGTGTTTATCATTTATGAACGCCATATAAGATCAGTGGTCGCTACTGATAACAAAGAACTTTGCTTAAAAATGTCGTTATTTGAAATAACTCATGTGAAAAAAATTTATTTATATCTGGTAGAATATGTTGTTGTCAGAGGCGGTAAGTTGCAGGCTCAGTCTGCAATCCTGCCATCTCATCGTTGTTTTACACTTATACGAATGCGCCTATAGTGGGCGCATCAAGACGGTCCATATCGTAAAAGATAATTGCTTCTTTATGCTTTCTGCGCCGGTGCCTGTTTTGAAAAAGGTGTTTATCATTGATGAACGCCACATGAGATCGATTATCGCTACTGATAACGAACCGTAGTATACGTTGCTCATATCGTCCTCGTAATCCAATGAATCCAAAGTATGGAATGCGCTGCCCATCATGCTGTCCCTTTGGTTCAGCGTTGATATATAATTTTGAAGAACGGATTTCGCATCTGCGTCCAGACTCGGAAGCGATATCTCGTTCGGGTCGGCCGTTCCTTTTACGAAGATATCGCCGTTGTTATCGAGAGTACTCCATTCTATCACGTTCTTTTTTACCATGAACAGATTCCATTTCCACTCTTTATCGCAGTAAACGGGAACGTTCAAGGGATCGTTCGATTGCATTGAGCCCAATGCCGCCTCCATGGCCGCTTCGTTAAGTTCATCCATGTTCATCTTTGCATCCGGTGTTATTTCATTTAATGAGACACACGGTTCTTCGAGTGACGAATCCATCACTTTGGCGATGTAATTCAGGTCTGTGAATTTTGTTAAATTTTCTGAGACCGATGATCTCAGTTCCGTTCTTTCTGCATAGACACCAGCTTCTTTGCACAGATCAAAGAATTCGTTGTATACGGATGTCGCTTCCCTTAATGCTGATGTCAGCCTCATACTGCTTCTTGATGCCAATTCCTTCGCTTCCGTTTCCGCGGAAATTCCGTCGTTATACCAGGCGCCTCTGCATGATAGGTCTAATTCAGCTTTTATTCGGTCGCTGACATGAAAATGTATCGGAAACTGTTTGCAATACGTTGGTCTGTTGTCGTATATCGAACATCTTCTTTCGTTGTCAAGGAATACACATGAACCTCTTCCCTTTTTCATCGCCAACGCAAAATGATCATTGCTTTTCACTAATGAACGAGAATGTTTCGTTCTGAAATAGTTCCTTTCTTCCGGTAATATCTCCGGTTGGCATAAACAGCACAGTCCGCATTCCCGCGGGCATATTATCTTCTTGCCGATGAGTTCCGAGACATCTATCGCATCTAAATTCATGACAACATTATTCAAAGATATCCGCTCCGATCGGTTCTCCGCACAATTCTCCATCTTTGAGGATCATGTTGCCTCTTATGAGCACGATGTCGGGAAATATCGCGTCCCATCCTTCATATGGTGTGTAGTTGCATTTACTGTGCAAATTCTTTGCTTTTATCTTCTTCGAAAGGCGCATATCATATATCGCAAGATCGGCATCGTAACCTTTCTCTATCTTTCCTTTATTGATCGAGAACGTATCCGCCGGTGCGGCGGATGCCATTCTTACTATGCGTGATAAATTCATGTTACCTTTTTTCACGAGGTCCATCATTATCGGCATGTATGTTCCCGTTCCCGGAATGCCGGCCGGAGCGTCGTTATATGATCTTTTCTTTTCATCAGGGGAATGAGGTGCGTGATCTGAACCGAACATTGTTATCTTATCGTTAAGGAACGCTTTGAACAGATCATCTCTTGTTCTGTTATCGCGTAACGGTGGGTTCACCTTGAATTCTGCGCTTTCTGATATTGAATCTGCAAAGAACAGATGATGCGTCGTAACTTCCGTTGTGAAACCTAAAGATAATGCCAATTCCGCCGATCTTGCGTCAGTTATATGACAGATGTTCAGTTTCATTCCTTTATATCTTGATAATCTTGAGATCGCGTTATATTCCGCCGTTACCGGACGGTTGCGTAAATGATCACGGTTGTTCTTTTCTTCTCCGCCTGAGATCATATTATTATCTTCGGCGTGAACGCTTATCCTTTTTCCTGTTTGCGAGACGGAATACATCATTCTCTGAATTTCGATATCATCGTTCATCAGTATCTCGCCTGTTGTCGATCCCATGAATAACTTGAAACCGCAAACTTTTTCCGCTAATGCTGCGGGATCGCATTTTGTCGTGAGCGCCGCAAAGGATCCGTGATCGGTGAATGACCTTCCTTTGATGATGTTCTTCTTCTCATTCAGCGTTCTTATGTCTGTTACCGCAGGTCTTGTGTTCGGCATATCAAGAACGCACGTTACGCCGCCGTGCAGCGCCGACGATGAACCTGAGGTAAAATCTTCTTTGTGGGTCAGTCCGGGATCCCTGAAATGAACGTGCGGATCGATCGCGCCCGGAAGTATGATACGATCTCCGAGATCGATGTTCCTGTCACCTTTCAGAACTTTCTTTATTTCTGCTATTTTACCGTCCTCTATTCCTATCGCTCCCTTTGTGAGTTCCCCGTTAAGGAATATGCGGCCTTCGATGACGATCATTCTTTTACCTCAATTATGTCACCTGATGGTGTTGTCTCTTTGAATATCCTTCCTTCGAATGATGATATCTCGCATTCATCATCTTTCCATTTATCTTTTGATATTCCCGCTTTCATGCAAAGATTCTCTAAATATTCCGTAACGTTCCAGTTCCATTCTTCCGGAACCTGAGGTAAGAATACCGACCTGCGGTCTTTGTATTCCAGTAAAAGACCGTGCTTTCCTATTATTATTTCATTGAGAAGTTCTTTTTTCTCTTTGACGATGATACGTTCCGGTCTGGTGAGTATTGTAACTTCTACGACAACGTTATCAAGTTCACTTTTCTTCAAACTTTGAAATCTCGGGTCGTGACACGCGGAACGTGCCGCATGCTCCAACGCATACGGTAATTCGTATAACGGTTCGATGAATCCTATGCATCCTCTCAAGTTAAGGGACGGAAATTTGTTTATCGTAACGAACACACCGCACTTCTCCGTGTACGGAAAATGCATCATATACGCCGTTCTTTCTTTCGTAACTTCCTGCGTTATCACGCATCTTGCCGTCTTTACAGCAACGATACCGTCATTTGTGCTTAGGGATGTCATTCCACATCGATCTTCTTCGTCTTCTTTTCTTTGTTCTTTATCTTGCAATCGGGGTTCAGATCGCATACTACGTCCTTGACGAACGTCTCTTTCGCCTCATACGCCTTTTCAACAGTTTCCTTTACCTTTTCCGGAAAAGGCGCACTCTTCAGCAATTCCTCTATTCCTGACAGGAATTCCATTCCGGCTTTTACGAAATGACGCTGGATGTCAGGATTCAGAATTGTTCCTATAACTCCTTTCAGTACTTCTTCCGCCTTCTCTTTCTGCGCATCCGCTTTCTCCTTGAATGCGGATGTATCCTGTTCTTTCAGAATTTTCTCTATTGCTTCTCTGTTCTTTTTTACAAATTCTTCTATATCGATATCATCATTGCACATCTTTCTCCTGCCTCCTGAATTTTATTTTTAATATGTTCTCTTTCATCTCCGCTCCCGTTAGTTCTGAGTTCCTCAGTACTAACGGAAGGTCTATGTTCCTCTTATGGCTTCCTACCTGAACTATCAATGAATTATCATGCGACCTGTATAATTCCACTTCTCCTTTTGTTGCGAACGGTAATTTTAATGATAATATGTGACTATCCTTTTCGGAACTGAACTTCATCGGGCTTTCGAATGCATATATTTCCGACGGATCGGAATCTCCGAATAACGTTATTGATAATTTATCTAATTTCTCAGAGCCCATCATTTCAGTAGGTAACTGATAAGCGAAGAACATCTTCATCGGCTCGAATGCTTGGTATATCATTTCCATATACTTTTTCTGTTCATTCAGTTTATCTTTGAAATATCCCATCTCAACGTCTTCCGGAAGCATTCTGTTGATTATCAGACATTCAACCGTTAATCCGTATAAGCACAGATAAGAGTAGGCACGTTTCGTTTCGTTTATCACCATGCGTTCCGGATTTACGACTAAACGTATCGTCGTTCTTTTCGGATCCTGTAATATTTGCTTCACATCAGCCATCTTAATGTTCATTTCCTCTAAACTTTTCAGAACTGCCGATGACGGTAACGGGAAATCCAAGAATCTTCCGATCGTGAATTTCGCCAATGCTACCAATTTTTTGAATAATCCGTATAATCGGGTCATGTACCATTGCGAAACATCCGGAAAACTCAGTAATCTTAACGTTTCCGCGGTAGGTGCGGTATCCATTACGATGACGTCGTAAAGATCCTTCCTTTCAAAATCAAGTACGTGGAACAATGCCGCTATGAGTTCCATTCCCGGTAATATGGCCATCTCTTTTGCCGAAAGTTCGTCCATGCCTTGGGACTGCATGAATAATTTGACATATTCTTCGATATCCTTCCACCTTGTTTCCATTTCCAATGTGATATCAACTTCCAAAGCGTCCAGATTTTTTTCGATATTCTTTACCGCTCCGCCTATCGGCACTTCCAAAGAATCTGCAAGAGAATGGGCAGCGTCTGTGCTCATCGCCAACGTTCTGTATCCTAACGCTGCTAAACGTCTTGCCGTCGCAGCTGCCATGGATGTCTTTCCGACGCCTCCTTTTCCGGTGTAGATGATTATCCTCATCGGAGATGAGACACATCTAAAGCGTATTTATGATTTGTCCGGAATTATGATCGGAACAGATACAAAAGCATGGTCAAAAATATGGTCCTTTAAAAACAGTACCAGTTTTATCCAGATGGAGGGAATGGTGCCGAGAAGGGGGTTCGAACCCCTGACCTTCGGATTTCCCTGGAAGAGGTCTGTAAGACCAGAACCCTATGAGTCCGACGCTCCACCAGGCTGAGCCACCTCGGCATTTGTTTAATAGGTTTTACTCATTCTGATGCTTCTTCCTCAGATGCTTCTTCGGCTTCCTCTGATGCTTCTTCCTCAGATGCTTCTTCAGATGCTTCTTCGAGCACTTCTTCTGCATCTTCCTCGGATGATGCTTCCTCTTCGGGTGTTTCCTCGGATGCTTCTTCCGGCATCTCGTCATTCGATGATGCCGATACCGCATCGATGATGGATTCCGGATCGCCTTCGCCTGCCGCGAGAACTTCTGATCTTCTTATTTCGATGCGTTTCACCGGTATGATGCATCTGCATGCTCTCGACAGTTCCTTTGCCATCTCTCCCGATACGATAGTTTTTACTATCTCGGAAAGCGTCATTTCCGTTCCCATTTTCATGAGGGTCTCGCCCATGATCTGCCTTATGGCCTGTTCCTGTGCCGTTTGAATTCTCTTTTCTGCGATGGACATCGGTTTTACTCTTATCGTGAATCCGTCCTTTGTTCGAACGTCAGTAACGTGATCCGTTTTTGTTTTCTTTCTCCTCGTTAACCTTCTTACATAGTCGCTTGTTAACTCGTGACCTACGAATGACGTTTTTGCGCTGTGTCCGTCCACGCTGTTTATTTTGAACTTGAGTTTTATATGCATCTTCGCAAAATCGCCTGTAAGATCCTGAACTGTCACTTCCGCAGTTCTTCCTATCAGATATTCCGGATCTGCGCTCGGTGATTCGCCTATTTCCATTTCATTGAACATACGGGGCGCAAGCACCTTGTACCATTCCTTTGCCTTCCACTTGTCCTTGATCTTACGGGACGTTCCTTTTGTCTTCTTACCGGCCATATTTATTTCCTTCTTTTTGGGTTCGAATAGGAACGCTGATTGTATGGTCGTATTAATATCTTTGTTCGGTGAGAAAATTTTACCTTTATTTTTTTACTATTGAAAATTATATTGGCCAGTGTGTTATTTGTTATCAATATGAGGATAAAATTATACAAAAAGGTTGGTACCGCATGTATATAATACTGACCCGAGTTTTTGGTCTTTGTTTTGATACGTAACAAAACTCTGACATTCGTATCGTCCGAACGACCGTTTTATAAAATAAGCCTATATAAAAAGCATTCAAATAAATATTGAATAACACATACGCCACCGGCAAAGATAATTTAAATTGCTGAAAAACAGGTGGGTATCATGATAAATATCGCAATAATCGGGTTCGGCGTTGTCGGTTCCGCCACTTACGAGACCACGGTCGAGAATGCAAAGCTGATCGAGAAAAGAGTAGGCGATACCGTCAAAGTGAAGAAGATCGTGGATATACGCGATTTTGACGATCATCCTGCGAAAGGATTACTTACCAAGAACTTCGAAGACGTTGTGAACGACAGAACAATATCAATTGCCGTCGAATCCATCGGCGGACTGAGACCCGCTTTTGAGTTTACCAAAGCATTATTGATGAGCGGCAAAAGTGTTGTTACGAGTAATAAGGAGCTCGTGGCGACGCACGGTCTTGAACTTGCGGATATTGCATCGCGGAATAATGTCAGTTATCTTTTCGAAGCAAGCGTAGGCGGCGGCATACCGATAATACGTCCGCTCAAACAATGCTTGGCAGTGAACGAGTTCACGGAAATTATCGGAATACTTAACGGAACGACCAATTACATTCTCACGAAAATGAGAGAGGAAGGAAGTTCTTTTGCCGATGCTCTTAAAGATGCACAGGAAAAAGGTTACGCTGAATTAAATCCGGCAGCTGATGTGGAAGGTTACGATACTTGCAGAAAATTAAGCATTTTGTGCTGGACAGCATTCGGAAAATTAGTTGATATTGAAAAGTTCGACAGAAAAGGGATCAGCGGTATCACTGCGGAAGATATAACAAAAGCAAAGGCCGCAGGTTGTGTCATTAAATTGGTCGGCAGAGCGAAAATGGTCAACGGTGAAGTGAAATGTTCCGTTGCGCCGGAAATAATACCTTTAGGTGGTCCTTTAGCGATCGCTGACGGGGTGGACAACGTGATCATCGTCCGCGGTAACTTTATCGGTGAGACTACGTTCTACGGACCGGGCGCCGGCGGAAGGGCAACTGCAAGCGCCGTCATGAGCGATGTCATCGAGATCGCCCGCAGTATTGTGTCTCACAGACGTGCATGACCTCTTTCGGACATATCGAAAATAGGGTCTGATCGAAACACGAAATGAAAAAGGTAAAAGGGGTTTTTGTTCAGAAGAGTGACAATGACCATATCGCGGCAAACACCAAGAAATTGATTATCACTCCGATAATATAACCAACTATGC
>WQXR01000043.1 GCA_009784745.1 Methanomassiliicoccaceae archaeon
AGAATAGATGATATCGAGATCATCTTCATGACGAAGGTACCTGAGCATCATTCCTTTGTCGTCGGTACCTTCGCACACAACACGTTCATTTTTCTTACCCAGTGTGATGATCTTGCCGTAAAGGACGCCTTCCCATTTGTTGCCTCTCCTGATCCATCTGTGCGCCTGACCGCACCCGAGTGACGCATTCAGTGATATGTTGATGTCAAGTATCATCATACACTCATCGGAAACATTGATAAAAACTGTTCCGAAGATAGAAATATCATCCTCGCGATGACGGAGTATGCATTTCGGACCGGCAGGATACCCTGAAAAGAGCAAAGATCCGCAGGATGCCATGAACATCGTCAGGGAAATGGGATTGGACGCATTGGAAATGGAATTCGTGCGCGGAGCGAGGATATCCGAAGCAAAGGCAAAAGAGATAGGAACGTTAGCAGCAAAGTTTAACATCAGATTGAGCGCCCACGCGCCGTATTTTGTGAGTTTCAACTCAGAAACGCCGGAAACGAGAGAAAAAAGTATTCCGTGGGTAACGGACACGGCGAAGGCGGCGCACCATCTGGGTGCGTATATCGTCGTCATTCATGCGGCATCATACGGAAAGGAGCCGCTAAAAGCAACAGATTCCGTAATGAACGGACTGATAAGATGCAAAGAGGTCATGGATGACGAGAACATAAAGGACGTCATATTAGGTCTGGAAACAATGGGAAGGCCGGCAACTTGGGGAACATTGAAAGAAATAGAAAAAGTAATGGACAATGTTACGGGGGTAAGACCCGTTCTGGATGTGGCGCACGTCCATTCAAGAGGCAACGGCGCACTCAGAACAGAGAAAGATATGAAAGATCTTACCGACGAATTCTTCTCTCTCGCCGGCGGGAGGCCGCATTTTCATATCAGTTGCATCGAATACAGTGAAAAAGGTGAGAAGAAACACCTTCCGTTATCGGCAGCGGATCCTGATATGTCATTGCTGGCGAATGTACTGGATGATGCAAAAGAGGACTGTACGTTCATCTGTGAATCGCCGTTATTGGAACAGGATGCGCTCGTATTCAAACACATGTTCCCGCGCTTTAAGTGATGGGAAGATTAATAAAATGGGTTCTCATGCACCAACCAACGCCACTGTGGCTCAGCGGTAGAGCGACTGATTCGTAATCAGTCGGTCGGGGGTTCGATTCCCTCCAGTGGCTCCACTTTTTACTCAAGTTTGAGGTAACGGTCAACAATTTTTATAGCACACACGTCGCCGCACATCGAACACCCCTCATCCTTTTCCGTTATTCCGCGTTCTCTGTATCTCCTCGCTTTGTCGGGATCCAAAGCGATACCGAACATCGCTTCCCAATCCAGTTTCCTTCTGGCCGCAGCCATTTTGCTATCTTTATCTTTGTCACGTGACCTGCACAGGTCGCCGACATGCGCCGCTATCTTCGAAGCGATCAATCCTTCTTTTACGTCATCGACATCCGGCAGCGACAGATGCTCCGCCGGCGTTAGGTAACAAAGGAAATCAGCTCCGTGCTGCGCCGCAACGGCGCCGCCGATGGCACCGACGATGTGATCGTAGCCCGGAGCAATATCAGTAACAAGAGGACCAAGCACATAGAACGGAGCGCCGTAGCACACCTTCTTCTGAATTTGCATATTCGCAGGCACCATGTCCAAAGAAACGTGACCCGGGCCTTCCACCATTGACTGAACTCCCGCTTTGCGGCATCTTTTTACCAATCTTCCCAACGTCATCAGTTCAGACAGTTGAGCAGCATCGGTGGCATCATCAATGCATCCCGGCCGGAAACCGTCACCGAGAGAAAGCGTTATCTCATATTTTTTCGCCAACTCCAAAAGGTAGTCGAAATTCTCGTACAAAGGGTTCTCCCTGTTGTTATGCAATATCCACGCGGTAAGGAAGGAACCTCCTCGCGAAACGACATCCATCTTTCTGTCGGAACACTTGAGCCAGTTGACACTTTCTTTCGTTATTCCGCAGTGAACGGTCATGAAATCAACACCGTCTTTTGCATGCATCTCGATGCCGCCGAAGATGTCGTCCTCCGTCATATCAACAACGGCATTCCTTCTCGCCGCCGTAAGCCCGACCTGATATATCGGGACCGTTCCGACGATCACGTCACATTCGGAAACGATCCTTCTTCTGATAACGTCAATATCGCCTCCGGTGCTGAGATCCATCACCGCATCCGCTCCGTATCTGAGAGCAACGGCAAGTTTTTTCATCTCCGTGTCGGCACAGGGCATATCCCTCGACGTGCCGATGTTGACGTTCACCTTGACGGACATACCTTCGCCGATGCCGCACGGTACCGGACCGTGAATGGGGTTGCACGGAATTACGATACGCCCCGACGCAACGCCGTTCCTGACGAACTCTTCGCTTACGCCCTCTCTTTTCGCGACGTTCGCGATCAGCGGTGTAACACCCTTTGCGGCCTGCTCCATGATACTGCTCATACCCTTCCCAACGGCAGATGTATATTTTAGTGTTGTCCAGCAAGGGAGTATTGCGCATGCGCACGCGCGCACGTGCGAAACATTATAAACCATCCATACATACGGGATTCATTCAGCCGGTCGGTTGCGGGTGGGAACATGAGCGAAGATAATGGACAGGGTAATTACGGTGCGGACGGTATTGTTGTTCTGGAAGGTCTTGAAGCGGTCAGGACACGTCCTGCGATGTACATAGGAAGCACGGATTCACGCGGATTGCACCATTTGGTGTATGAGGTCGTTGACAACAGCATAGACGAAGCGATGGCGGGTTATGCCACTTTGATATCGGTATACGTGAACAAGGACGGTTCCGTTACCGTCGTTGATGACGGACGAGGGATACCGACGGGAATGCATGAGAAGGGAATATCCGCGTTGGAAGTGGTGATGACGCATCTCCACGCAGGCGGAAAATTCGATCACAACAGTTACAAGGTATCCGGCGGTCTGCACGGCGTCGGTGTTTCGGCGGTAAACGCATTATCGTCAAAACTCATTGCCGTCGTTGACCGCGAAGGCAAACAGTTCAGGCAATCCTATTCATGCGGCATACCGGACGGCCCGATGGAAGAAGTGGGCCCGTCGGAAAGAACGGGAACATCGGTGACGTTCTACCCCGACAAAGAACACATATTCAAAGATGCAGGCGAGTTCGAATACGAAGTACTGCAGATGAGGTTCAGGAACCAAGCGTTCCTGAACAAGAACGTTGCCATTTATTTCGAGGACATGAGAACGGGACGCTCCGAGAAATTCCACTTCGAAGGCGGCGTTTCCGAATTCGTTTCGTTCCTTAACAAGAGCAGAACGCCGATACACCCCAATCCGATATACATACACGGCGAGGCCGTTGGCATTGAAGTTGAGATCGCAATGCAATATACGGACGGATACAACGAAACGATAAACTCGTTCGTCAATACGATCAGCACACCCGACGGCGGAACGCACATGGCCGGTTTCAGAACGGCATTGACAAGGACAATAAACGATCACGCCAAAACGAACGGTTTCCTCAAGGACGGCGAACCTCTTTCCGGAGAGGATGTAAGAGAAGGATTAACGGCAATACTGAGCATAAAGATACAGGAGCCGCAGTTCGAAGGGCAGACGAAATCGAAACTCGGCAACAGCGAAGCACAAGGCGCCGTATCATCCGTGATGGGTGAAAAACTGGCAGAATTTTTGATAGAGAATCCGAAGATAGCGGAACTCATCGTTAAGAAATCCATTTTTGCGGCACAGGTAAGAGAAGCGGCCAGAAAAGCAAAGGAACTTACGAGGAGGAAGAACGTTCTCGAAGGCACCTCGTTACCGGGGAAACTCGCTGACTGTACGGAACGCGATCCTTCAAAGTCGGAATTGTACATAGTGGAAGGAGAATCTGCCGGAGGAAGTGCGAAACAAGGCCGGGACAGGATGTTCCAGGCGATACTTCCGTTACGCGGAAAGATACTGAACGTTGAGAAAGCAAGACCCGATAAGATACTGCAGAGCGAGGAAATAAAGAATCTGGTGATAGCGATAGGCGGAAGCATAGGAAACGATTTCGATCTGTCAAAGGTAAGGTATCATAACATTGTCATCATGACGGATGCCGACGTTGACGGAGCGCACATAAGCACGCTTTTGCTAACTTTATTCTTCCGGCAGATGAGGCCGCTCATCGAAGCAGGTTACGTCTACTTGGCGATGCCGCCGCTGTACCGCGTCTACAAAGGAAAGAAAGAGAAGTACGTCTACAACGATGCGGAATTAGCAAAAGCATTGGAAGAGTTCGGGCAGGGGGCGCAGACCACGAGGTACAAAGGTCTTGGTGAAATGGATCCGAAGCAGTTGTGGGAGACCACAATGGATCCTGAAACGAGAGTTATGAAACAAGTTATGATAGAGGATGCGATGCTCGCCGATGAACTTTTCACGATGCTCATGGGCGACGCGGTCGAACCGCGCAGGGATTTCATAGTGGAACATGCGCATGAAGTGATAAATCTGGATGTGTGATATCATGGACGAAGAGAAGATAATACCGAAAGTGGTGTCGCAGAGCATTGAGAAGGAGATGCAGAGATCGTACATCGATTATGCGATGTCCGTCATCGTAGGAAGGGCGCTGCCCGATGTCCGTGACGGTCTGAAACCCGTGCACAGGAAGATAATGTATGCGATGCACGACATGGGTCTGACGTACGGCAGAGCACATAAAAAATCCGCAAGGGTCGTGGGAGAGGTCTTAGGTAAATACCATCCGCATGGTGACTCGGCAGCGTACGAATCGATGGTGAGGATGGCGCAACCGTTCTCGTTAAGGTATCCGCTGGTGGACGGTCAGGGGAACTTCGGTTCCGTTGACGGTGATTCAGCGGCTGCGATGCGTTATACGGAAGCGAAACTGTCGAAGATATCATCCGATCTGTTAGCGGATCTGGACAAGGACACGGTCGATTTCGTGGATAATTTTGACGGTTCATTGAAAGAACCCTCTGTCCTTCCGTCGAAGTTCCCCAATCTTTTAGTTAACGGTTCCGACGGTATCGCCGTGGGAATGGCAACGAAGATGCCTCCTCACAACCTGTCGGAAGTGGTCGATGCTTTAGTTTACATAATTGACAACCCTGACGCGGAAGTGGGAGAATTAATGGAATTCGTCAAAGGCCCGGATTTTCCGACGGGAGGAACGATATACGGCCTCAGCGGCATAACATCAGCATATTCAACCGGACGCGGAAAAGTGAAGATAAGGGCGAACACGCACATAGAAACGTCATCATCAGGAAAATCAAAGATAATAGTCGACGAAATTCCGTATCAGGTTAACAAGGCATTATTGATAGAAGAGATCGCGGAGCGTGTGAAAAATAAAGAACTGGAAGGAATAACCGATCTGAGAGACGAATCCGACAGGAACGGAATGCGTATTGTCATCGAACTGCACAGAGATGCGATAGAGAACGTTGTCCTTGAGAACCTGTTCAAACAGACGAGAATGGAACAGACATTCGGGATAATTAATTTAGCACTCGTGAACAACAAACCGATGACGCTCAGCCTGAAAGATATGTTATTGCATTATCTGGCACATCGTAAGGAAGTAATAACAAGAAGGACACAGTACGACCTGGATCAGGCGGCGAAAAGACATCATATACTGGAAGGACTGATGAAAGCGTTCTCCATGTTGGATGAGACGATAGCACTGATACGCGCATCGAAAACGCCGGAGGAAGCGAGAGAAGGTCTGATGACCCTTCTCGGGATATCGGAGGAACAGGCGAAAGCGATATTGGACATGCGTCTTCAGAAATTAACTGGACTTGAGATAGAAGACCTTAGAAAAGAATACGACGACATCATCAAGCTGATGGAGGATCTGCGCAACATACTGGAGAATGAATCCCGTGTCCTGACGATAATCAAGGACGAATTGAAAGAAATGAAGGAGACGCACGGCGATGAGCGCAGAACGATAATAGATCCGAACGCCATCGACACGGACGAAGAGGACCTGATACCGCGTGAGGACGTCGTGATAACAATAACATCGGACAACTACATCAAACGCATTCCTTTGAACACATACAAACAGCAGGGGCGCGGAGGCGTCGGACTGATAGGGATGCAAACGAAGGAAGAGGATCACGTTGTCAATCTGTTCGTAACATCAACACACGATTACATATTGTTCGTAACGAACAAAGGAAGATTGCATTGGCTTAAGGGATACCGCATACCGGAAGGAAGCAGACAGTCAAAGGGGAAACCGATAGTGAACATGCTTTCCGATCTGGAAGAGAACGAGAAAGTTATGAACACAATATGCGTCAGCGACTTCCCTGATGATAAATATCTGGCGTTCTGTACTCGGAACGGATTGATAAAGAAAACATGCCTTTCCGCATACGGGAACGTAAGATCAAGAGGAATAAAGGCAATAAAACTTGAAGATGATGACGAACTCGTTGAAACTCATCTCACAACGGGCGATGCGGAGATAATAATAGCAACGAAGGACGGTCAGGCGTGCAGATTCAACGAATCTGATGTAAGACCTATGGGAAGGGACACGATGGGTGTGAAAGGAATGACACTCAATTCCGGCGACGCGGTCGTTGCAATGGCATCGGTGCGTCCCGACGATATGCTCCTGACCGTAACGGAGAACGGTTATGGTAAGATATCATCAGTAGGCGATTACCGTAAGACAAGGCGCGGCGGGAAAGGTGTGATAACGATAAAGACGGGCGGACGTAATGGTAACGTTGCGGCTGTCCGTAAAGTTGAACAGACCGATGAACTGATGATCACAAGCAAACAGGGAAAGATACTGAGGATAAAAGTTGCGGACATCCGTGTAACGGGACGGAACGCGATGGGCGTGAGAGTGATGAACCTTCATGACGACGATCTGGTAACGGCATTGGAACCTGTGGTCGCGGAGCAGGATGAGGAATGAGCGTCCCGTCAAGAACGAAGACGCTGATAATAGGACTGATCGCGGCGGTGTTCATAACATCGCTGCTGTTCGGTTATATTGCCGTGACCGATCCGGACATACCCGATGACGAATCAAGAACGCTGATGTTCGCTGTTATATTCTTAACGGTGTTCCTCTCTCTGAACCTCATACTGATGTTCGTGGGGCTCAAAGCATACGCCGCCACAAGGAAAAGGATGACAGCAAGACAATGTACAGAATGCAACGCATCCATTCCCGTGAATGCTGCAGCATGTCCGCAATGCGGTTCCGTGTACAAAGATAAGAACACATATCTCGATCCGAAGGAAGAGGACGAGCCGGAAGTAAGGCCGAAGAGGTGATAGGATGCGAAGCACGATACGAACGGTCTCGCTGATATTTTGTATCATATCGTTAATGATGCTGATGTTCCTCGTGTTCGTCTGGATGCTTCTCAGCGAGATAATTCCGGAAGAGATCGAAGAAATGGATGATATACTGGGGTATGTGTTCTTCGCTCTTCTCATAATAATTGTGATAACCATCACCCTCACCGTTCTTCTTCCGAAGACAATTGGTTCAGAAAGCGCTAAGCATCACGGGAATATGAAGCAGGGAACCACCATGAGAATGAAGAAATGTCTGTCATGCGGAACACCGATGGATATAACGGAACACGTATGTCCAAGATGCCGTTCCGTACAGCCGTGGACACCCGAACAGAGCGAAAAATGGAAGAAACGATAAGTTTTCATTCATCATGAACGCATTAAAGAACAGAACGTTCTCTTTCAGAATACCAGTAACTATTTAATGCAAATGCACATTTGGGAGTTTCACGCCGTGGTAACTCAGTTGGGAGAGTGCTACGCTGAAGACGTAGATGTCGCTGGTTCGAGCCCGGCTCACGGCACCATAACCCTCATTTGGGCGCAAATGTGGTTTTGTACCTTTTGGTCAATGGGCCCCTTCTCATTCTCGTCGGTCGTATAATCACGATTATATAATCATGATTATGTGACGATCTTCATTTTCTGACAGCATATAACAGAACGACAGCATTGACAAGAGATTCCATCTTCTTGTCGCGTCCCGCCGGACCGTACGTTTCGATTATCTTCGCTTTGTACTCTTCCGGCTTTAAATTTTTGTGCATAGCATAGAATTTTTCAGGTTCATCTACACTTTTATCGTTAAAATCCATGAGCGTTGTCATTACTCCCGTATTGCAGTGTGCTTATTTAAACGTCCGAGGACGTTATAAAGAATAAATACCGCAGAGAACATCCGTGTTACTGATGGATAAGGTCTTTATCGACGTCAGAACGAGCGATCTCACGTTATCGGAGATATTCAGACAGATAGAGATGATACAATCCGACAACCCTGATATGGAAATATTTTTAGACGGTGACAAGCACGCGATCGTCGGCCGTAAACGTACTTCGAGCATGGCGGAACGGTGATCGTCATGGGAAAAGGAAGGGTGACGATCGGCCTTTATAATTCATACAATCCGTCGAAGTTCATGGAAGCGCACAGGCGTGCTTTGGCCCGCGCCGGACCATTGGCATTGGCGTTCGACGCCAACTTGGCGTTATTCGGTTTCCCTTTTCCGGAAGAACCGAAGAATCCCAGAGAATTGGCGGAATGGGTGGCGGGAACGACAAGCATCGGTTCCGATGGTGAATATTTCGTGGAACTCGCAGAAAAAGGAAGGTTCCACAGTTTTCCGTATCCCGGAAAAGGTTTTCCGCCGCAGCTCGGCGAACCGATACTGACAACAAGCAAGACAGACCCGAAGCGTTCAATATCGTTGAACGAGGTCAAGGAAATGATATCACGCGGCAACAGCATCCTGCTGATATTCGGACTCGGTCCGCATGGTGTTCCGAAAGATGTGATGAGCATCCCGCGTTATCATCTCGACATAACGGGATCTCGCTACTCATTGGAAACGTGTACCGCATTGGGCGCGGTCATCGGTGCGCTTTTAGCTCAGTAACGTTCGTAAAGCAGCGAATCCGGTGCGTACAGAACGCCGTTCCCTTTCTCGACGAAACCTACGATCTTTGCATTCTTGTTCTCTTTTGCAATTGCTTCCGCCTCGACGGGAGATGCTACGATGGTGTATCCCATACCCATGTTGAACGTCTGGTACATTTCTCTGATATCAACATTACCCAGTTCCTGAATTTTATCGAATATCGGCATCGACTTTACGGGATCGTCGATAACGTATCTCAAACCCTTTCTCATTCTCAATAAGTTCCTTAGACCGCCGCCGGTTATGTTGACCATTCCCGTGACTTTGTGTTCATTTATCATTGAGAGAACTTGTCTCACATATATCTCAGTCGGAACAAGCAATTCCGCTCCGACGCTCTTCTTCAGTCCGGATATTTTCTCGTTCATCTTTATACCGGAACTTTCGAATACTTTTCTCGCTAACGTCAATCCGTTAGAGTGAATGCCGGACGCAGCAAGCGAGATTATCAGATCACCGGAATTCACTTCCTGTCCTGTAATTACCTTTTTCTTGTTCACGAATCCTAAGCACGTACCTGAAACATCAACTCCTTTCACCATGTCCGGAAGTACCGCAATTTCACCGCCGACTATCTCCATATTACTCATCTCGGCGCCTTTTTCCAGCCCTTTTCCTATCGCATTCGTCAATTTCTCATCAGGTTTGTCGATCGCTATGTAATCCACGAACGATATCGGTTCAGCCCCGACGCATATTGTGTCATTTACGTTCATCGCTATGCAGTCAATTCCGACGGTATCCCATATTCCCAATTCTTCGGCAACAAGCAGTTTAGTACCTACGCCGTCGGTACACAGAGTGAGATAATCGTCACCGAAGTCTATCAGACTCGTAAATAATCCTTTCAGATCGGCGCTTTTTCCTTTCCCTGTCCTTCTGTACTTCAATTCCTTTACAAGCGAATCTATTGCGCCGGATTTCTCATCGATGTTGACACCGGCCTTGGCATACGTCCATCCTGACATGCTTATCGGTATGTACATAGCGACCGGATGTTTAAATTTTCTTTCGATGAAAGAAGCAAAGGGATTAAATCCGTTGAACAGATGATATATCGATGACAAAACGCTGGCTTGCGGAGCATAAACAAGAAAGATATTACAGGCTGGCAAAGAAGTTGGATTACCGTTCCAGAGCGTCATTCAAACTTATACAGATGGACGATCGCTTTTCAATATTCAGGGAAGGATATTCCGTTGTCGATCTGGGAGCATCACCAGGCGGATGGTTACAGGTCGCAAAAGAAAGAGTTGGCGAAGGAACTGTGGTAGGCAT
>WQXR01000044.1 GCA_009784745.1 Methanomassiliicoccaceae archaeon
CGCAAGAGATATGATGAAACTGAACGTCATCGAACCGCTGAGAGTGAAGACACAAGCGATAACATCGGCAACGGAAGTTGCGAACATGATCCTCAGGATCGATGACGTTATCGCATCGAGACGTGCACCGCCGATGAACCCGATGGGCGACCCGAACATGGGCGGACCGGGAATGGGCGGCATCGGCGGAATGATGTAAACTCAAAAATAAGGGGTGCGAACCCCCTCACCATCCCCTTTTTTTTATATTATATACTGTTACATCAGCGTGAATACATCATTTCATTGTTTTAGGCTGACCTAAACCAAATATCATTCCCTGAAAAGATAATTCAAAATTTGTCAGACTTTTGTCTGACAAATTTAAATACCTTTACTTCCTTTCCAAACAGCGGGGTGCACACATGCGAGTTGCGTTGTATGCAAGAGTTTCAACAGAAGATCAGGCAAAAGAAGGATTTTCATTGGACGCACAGATGAAGAGGCTGGAAGCATATTGCCGCAGCAAAGGATGGGAACCCGTATTCCGATTTGTTGATGACGGTTATTCCGGACGTGACATCAAAAGGCCTGCGTACACAGATATGATGCAAAAGATCGAAGAATGGGACACGCTCCTCGTTCTGAAGATGGATCGTATACACAGGAACAGCGTCAATTTCGCAATGATGATGGATCTCCTGAAAAAGAACGGAAAGGAATTCAGTTCCGTTTACGAGAAATTCGATACGAACGTTGCCATGGGAAGATTCGTAATGGACATAATGCAAAGAATAGCACAACTGGAAAGCGAACAGATAGGCGAACGCGTAAAGATGGGGATGAAACGCAAAGCGGAACATGGTTCAGGAGTATTAGGTTCAGGACATCCGTACGGATATGAATATTCATCCGGATCATTGATAATTCATGATAACGAATCACAAATTGTCCGAAAAATATTTTCAATGTCCTCGGAAGGCCATTCAACCGAAGAAATCGCAAAAGAACTGAACGATAAGAACATACCTGCAAAGAAAGGCGGTATATGGAATCGTCAGTCGATACACAAGATACTCAGGAATCCGTTGTACACAGGAAGGCTGAGATGGGGTACCGTGGAACGTGACAATATACATCCGGCAATAATCGACGCTTCGCTTTTTGACAAAGTTAACGAAAAGAACATTCCGTCGGACGGCAGAACGGAGGACGGATATGTCTGAAAGTTTGCGAGTTGCGTTGTATGCAAGGGTCTCAACAGAAGATCAGGCAGCGGAAGGATATTCATTGGACGCACAACTGGAAATGTTAAGATCGTACGGTGAAGCACAACTCGATCCTTCATGGACGATACAGAACGAATACGTTGATGACGGATATTCCGGAAGGAATGACAAAAGACCGGCATACAATGAAATGATGCAAAATATCGAAAAATGGGATGCCGTTGCGGTAATTAAGATGGATCGCATCCATCGTAACAGCCGCAACTTCATGGGAATGATGGATCTTCTGAGAAAGAATGAGAAGGAATTCATCTCATCCACGGAATCATTGGACACAGGGACCGCATTAGGAAGGTTCGTTGTAGATATGATACAAAGGCTGGCTCAATTAGAAAGTGAACAGATAGGCGAGAGAACAAAATTCGGTATGCGTGAGAAAGCGGAATCATCAAAAGGCGAAGTGATGGGTTTCACACCACCGTTCGGATATCAGATAAAAGAAGGCGAACTTACCGATAACGAAGAAGAGTTCCTTATTGTGAAAAATATCTTTGCGATGTATCTGAAAGGAATGACCGTAAGGGAGATATGTTATTCGCTGAACAACAACGGAACGTTAACGAGACGTTCCAACACGTGGAACAAATACAATTTGCGTAATATCCTTCATAATCCCGTTTATACGGGATATATGAGATGGGATGATCTGCTGATCGGACATAACGCCTCTCCGGCGGTAACAAAGAATGATTTTGATGATATCCAAAGAACAATGGCGTCGAAGAACAGAGCATATGCAAAAAGTGCGTGAAATTGGTTAACACAGATGCAGAATATGTTCATAATTGCGAACTTTGGCCATTATTAAGGGTGTGTTTACTTTGCGATTAGTATTTATCTCAGTAAAGCGAATACACCTGCAAGTTGTACGGTCATGAGACATCGTACGATGGAGTTGATAAAAATGTCAGAAAATCGTGTCGACCCAACGGTTGCAGGTCTCTTCTTAGTGGCTTTCATCACGTTGGTCTTCGGCTTATTGGGACTGGACCTGTTCCAGAACTTTGACGTTCCCGGTTACGTGAGTGACTATCTCTTGTTCGCCGGCGGAATCATACCCACAATAAGCCTGGTATTGTTAGTGTTCGCATATATGGCCGGTAAAGTAGGGAACGCGTTTGCGGTCGCATTGTTCGCATTCGTGGCTGTCGCACTCTTCGCAGTAACGATCGCGGTAGCAGGCGGAGCAGGCACACCGTTCGTCGCACTTGCGTTCTTCTTCCTGCTGTTCACATTGGTAGCGTTCTTCATAGGCGCACCGAAGCTGTTGGTGCTCATGCTCCTCTTCGTGACGTTCCTCTTCCTGTTCGTTGGATTATTCTTCATCGAGGGCGAGAAGGCGTACGCGATCGCATTCGGTCTGTTCGGTATACTCTCGTTCTTAGCGGCAGGATACCTTGCATTGGCGCTTTCGACGCAGAAATTCCCGGTCTTCTGAATAAGTTGACTGTGAACACAAAAAAACCTTTTTCTTCACTTTTCTTCCAACTGGAACATAAATTCCGCTAAATTTTTAATATATCCTTATATACTTAGAAAGTGAATACCTACTAATTGCGTGGTGTTAAATCATGCAAGGGATGGTGAAAAAAATGTCAGAAAATCGTATTGACCCGACAGTAGCGGGCCTCTTCTTAGTAGGCTTCATCACGCTCATATTCGGGTTTATAGGTTTATTAATCGGTATGGAGGATGCTACAGCAGATGCTCTCCTCCTTACGGCAGTAGGTGGTGGCTTTATCAGCCCCCTGATAATGTTGGGAATAATATTCCTGGTACTTGCAGTATCAGCAATTAAGATCGGAAATGCGTTCGCAGCAGCGCTCTTCGGATTCATCGGAGCAGCACTTGTGACAACAGAGGCCGCACTCATAGCTGATTTGACCGGCTCACCTGCAGCAATGTTCATAATCGCATTCGTCTTCTTGGTGTTCGCGATCATAGCATTCCTGATAGGCGCGCCGAAACTCTTGGCTATACTGTTGGTGCTCGTTACACTTCTGTACCTGTTCGTCGGATTATTCCTCGGCGATGCAGCGTTTGCAGCCGGTGACAGTGCACAGACATTCGCATACCTCTTCGGTGTGTTCGGTCTCTTGGCAGGTCTCGTTGCAACATACATGGCACTTGCCTTGTCGACGCAGAAGTTCCCGGTGTTCTGAACAAGTACATCGTAACGAAGCAAGAAAACCCTTTACTTACTTTTCCTTATTCCCGTTTGAGTGAAATGAAATTTTGATGATATTATTGTTTCACGAACTGTACCTTTATATCCCGCCGTTCCATTAACTGTTCAATGACAGCAAAAGAGGACAGACGAAAGAAGATGATGGCACTGTTCGTTGTGTTCATATTCGTAGTATCGGCGTTAGCAGTTCTTGTAACCGCTTCCGTGTCGTAAAGAAAGTATTAGATACGCATTTCACGTTGTTCATACGGGGGATGCACATACGCAAAGCGAACGCAATAGCAGTTGATATCATAGTGTGCTTAGCACTGTTGCTGATCGTGCCATATATTTATGTTGATATTGGCATCTACGCGTTCGTTATCATTCCTGTTGCACTTGCAGCAAGGATATTGCTGCAGAAACTCGTTCACAATAAGTCCGGAAACGGATCCGGAACGTTCAGGAGAACATTCTTTGATATCGATCCCATATCATTCATATTGTTCCATATGTCAATAACAGCATCCGTTGTCATTGCGTTACGGGAAGAATTCTTCTACGCTGCTGTTGTGTTTACCGTGATATCAGCATTCATCCTTATCGTTTCAGAATACTTCTGGTTCGCCGACAGACCGAACAGGTGGTATTCCTTCAGATACAGAATATACAAAATGAAAAGAAATTTGCACCCGACAGACGAAGAACGTCTTCAAAAGATACTTGTCAACAAAGTTGACAACATAAAAGGCCACGATTTTGAACGTTACGTAGCAGAACTAATGACAAAGAACGGATTCAAAAAGGTAAAAGTAACAAAAGGTTCCGGAGATTTCGGTGTTGATATAACAGCAATTCTCAACAAAGATATTTACGCGGTTCAATGCAAACGATCACGATCAAAAATAGGCATTAAAGCCGTACAAGAGGCGTTTCTAGGCAAAGAACATTACAAAGCCGATACTGCTATCGTCGTAACGAACAATTACTTCACAAAGCAGGCTTATGAAGCGGCAGACGGTAAAATAATATTATGGGATCGTGAGATCCTAAGCGATCTCATACAGAGATCAAAGGATACCTTTTCGAACGAAACAGACAACAAAGATAAAGCATGCAATGAAACGGAAATAAAAATGTTCGTTGCGTTATATGATAACGGAAAAGATGATATCGAACTTACGGAAAAGATAATGGGAACATTATACCCTGCCGGCAATATGTCATCTGAAGAAGATATGAACCATTTTCTGAAAAGAATTACTGAACATCTGTATGAAAAAGAAGTTCTTCCTGAAAGAAGATACAGAAGGATAAAGAATGCATTGGAGAAAGGTAAGCGCATAACCGCATTCGAAGCAGACATCGTTTGTTATCATCTTACCGGAACACATACGATAACGATGAAAGATATGAACGATGTCAGGAATAAGTTAGCGAAGGTGTTGTTCGGGATGAAGGAATGATCCAGATCAACACGTCACCAAAGCGTTTCTATCTTAGCTGCAAATCTTTTTGCCCTCTCAAATATTTGCTTACCGTCCATAGGGGGAGCATAAGATCTGCGATACCTTGTTTCCACCGAGAACCGCGAGAGGATATAAGCGAAGGCTGCATCTTCTTTAGTGACCTTTTCTTGGGGAAACAATTCCAAAAGCAATACAAGGTCATGGGTCTTGGGATAATCTATATCATGTTCCTGCAAACTTGCCTTCATCATCTTTTCAACATATTGCTGCAGATTGAAACCTATGTGTGCCAAAAGTTCATCGTTACTGTCTAAGATCATCTCTGCGACCCAAAGGTCTTCGGCGGCGATCTGTCGGAGGTTATCGATGTCCTCATACAGAACCATAAATTATCCTCCCTGTGTTCATTGCTTCATGCGCGAGAGAATACCTATTGGAGAGTTCTTTCTTGAACTCGTCCGGGGTATAGACTATGAGATCTATCGGTATTTTGGAACCTTTCAACGCCAACCTCGCCTCGGCGCCGCTGATGAACGTGTTCTCATTCGTTTCTTTCACAACGATGATGTCTAGGTCACTATCCTTTTCCGCAGTTCTTTTTGCAACTGAACCAAAGACAATGATGAGGTTTGCCTCGATCTTTTGCTTCGCCATCTCTATGACCCTTTCCGCTTCGTTGTAATCGAACATGTTATATGTTTCTAATGACCGAAGAAATATAAAACCTCACGCTAACACTGTTTGAATTAACACCGTGAAGTCTATATTTTCCGTTATTTTTGTATGTTCATAAATATTTAATGTGATTGCTTAATCACATTAAATTTTAATGTTACTTGAAAAAAACAAATATTAACGTTGTTAATTATTATGTTCGGTGTTATCTATGACTTTTATTAACATTGTTAATAATATTATTGTTGCGCCGGATGTATTCTTTGTCTCATTTTATGATATTTTCATCGTTATTGAAAAAAGTTGCACGTTTTGGTAATACTTTTCATGTTTTTTAGGCATAAATTGGGTGATATTCGGGTATCCGTCGTGGACGGATATTAAGAAATATCGAGAAAAATAATGAAAATAAATGAAAAAGGATCGTATTCATGGATCTATGCCCGTATCTGTGACATATTTGTCCCAATTCTTGTAATTAACATTGTTAATTCTCTTATAAATTTGAGTAGGTTAATAATTTAATGTGATTGCGTTATTAGATAAATAAATTTCAGTCATTCAATATTTCATACAATTAACAATGTTAAGTATGTTTTTCTATGCCGCCGGAGAACAAATAATAAAGATCTATCAGTTCGGATGCACATTAACATTGTTAAGCATATCGTTTTATGCATGTATGCAATTATTAAATGTAATACCTTTACATGTTTTATTATTAATGGCACACAAATTTTTCATCAAATAACGGCGTTAATACTCTTCGCACGCCATCTTATACCTGCGCCCGTCCTTCAATGCTTTTACGGCCTTCGCACGATCTTCCTTCTTTTCTATAAGTGTGACGTAAATATCAATGACATCCTTTTCTGCGATGCGCTTCCAGCATTCCCGCCTTTTGCTCTTTGCAATGTGTCCTCTTATTCCGGAGGCATCTTCGATGCTCATCACTTTGATGCCGTATCCTGATTCTGTGCAAACGAGACAAACGCCTGCGGCAGCAGGCAGATCCTGTTCCTGTATGTCCAGTTTAAAAGGACCGTCGAACCAATAGCCGTTCATGTTGATCTTAGGCATGATACCGTTAACGCGTTTTGCGTTTAATATAATCTGCCTTCCTGTCGGCGTTGGTATTATGTAACTCAATATACTTTATATATTATGAGGATATCAGATATCATAAAGTAACTACATAACATAATGTGTGTTAACAAAGATGGATACGAAAAAAGCAACTGAATGTCCTTCCATGTATGGAAAGATGATCACTCTTCATGTTGATCTTCATCTCATTTTTGTTCATGCCGCCTTCGGTCACAGCGAAAAGGGCATGCAGAGAGAAGATAAACAATGAATTCCTTCATCAAACCCTTTCCAAACCATTTATTACGATATAATTCTGTATCCGGAGTCGCCTTCCATCGTAAATTCGATGTTCCTTTTTCTGAGAACGTCGACTATCGTCTTTGCATGCAATCCCACACCCAAATTCAGGAACTGGTTCTCAACAACCTTTCTTCCGTCAACGGTCGCTTCCGCTTTGAAATCTAACGGCATATGGTTCGTTCTTAACTGGATGCCGCATATGTTGCAATCCTTGTCGAATATCGGCCCTCCGGATTGTCCCCTCAGGCCCGGTGATGATGTTTCCACATACAATATATCGATCGTATTGTCCATGCTCTTTCCGTGCATTATGTTACGTGTGTGCATACCTTCCAGCGGAAATAACGGCAAAGGTAATGTTTTGTCCGCCAATCTGAAATTATTTGCTTTCTCATCGAATGTGGCATTTATCTGCGAGAACGGGAACCCGAGTTTGCACAGACTTGTTCCCGGTCTCATTTTTAACGGATCCTTTATTGTCGGATATTCGGTTATCCATTTCCTGTCAAAAGGTTGTAATCGACCGACGGCGATGTCTATTTTTCTGTCAACAAATACTTCGTTCAAACGGACGCCGTCCCATCCCCACCAGAATGAGTGGTTCGTTAACCACGAAGGATCAATTTTTAATTTAGGACGATTTCTGTCACTGATGCCTTTATGAGAGTTCTGTTCCTCGATCTCCTTTATCTTCTTTCCGTGTTCCTTATGAGCAACAAAGGAATCAAAAATATGGCCTGCCGTCAATATCCAACCGTCATCGTTCAGTACGATGAACGCGCCGCATGAGCATTTTACCGTTCCGTCGTATTCTCTCGTTGATGTTATAACAGGTCTGGTGAATCTCATCGCTTTCTCGCAGGCGTCTCCGAACATAGGTTCAGTTAAGCGTCAATGAATTAAATATTGTGCGCCTGAGATCCGTCATCAATGGGGATATTATTTTTTGATCCCGAGAACTATATCCTTTTGCTTTTGTTTCATCTGCATTGATTTCTCGACCTTCAAATTCTTCTTATTGTCGATATCTCTGCGCGTGTGATACATCATCGTCGAGAATGTTGACGGTGTTGGTGTGAATATCTGTATCTGTTCCGGATTCGTTTGTAATTCGTTCGTTACGAACCTTCTCAATTCTTCCATGTGATGATCGTAACATCCGGGGTGGGCTGCAATAAGATAATACGTAAGGAATTGTTTTTTATTGTTCTCTTTATTTGATGCTTCGAACATCTCTCTGAACATCAGCAGATCCCTTTTCCCGGGCTTTCCCATTAATTTTACGACGTCGTCGGAAATATGTTCAGGTGCTATCTTCAACTGTCCCGATATATTATGTGAAACAATATGATCCAGATATCTTTTTCCGTTCAGTTTGTCGGACAATATCATATCATACCGTATGCCTGATGACACGAACACTTTTTTTACTTTTTCGATATTCATTATACGATCAAGCAAAGATATCTGCGCCTGATGGTCCACTTGCAATTTTTCACATATCTTCGGATATATGCATCTTTTATCCTTGCATGCACCGACCTGACATTTCTTGGTGCATTCTATGCCGTACATATTGGCCGTGGGGCCGCCGACATCGTAAATTATCCCGTTGAATGATCTTTTGTTCGCCATAGATGTTATTTCTCTTATCACAGAATCTTCGCTTCTGCTCACCACCGTGCGTCCCTGATGAACTGCGATCGCACAGAAATTGCATTCTCCGTAACATCCGCGATGCGTTGTCACGGATTGTTTTATTGTTTCCATTGAGCGTACCTTTCCTTCTTTCAGGTAATAGGGATGAACTTTATTCTCAAGATCCGTCTCATAGATGCGGTCCAGTATATTCGATGACAGAACGTGAGAAGGAGGATTGTGCACCAGATACCGATCACCGTGTCTCTGAACTATGCCTTTTGCCGTGAGGGGATCACAATTATTGTAGAACATTTTGAACGCCTTGATGAAATCATCATTGTTCACGGAAACATCCTCAAATGACGGCATCTCATCATATCCGTGCTTCTTTTCTTTCGATATGTAACAAATTCCTCTGATGTCCCTCCATTCTTCATTATCTTTCAAGGCATTTGCCAACTCCAGATTGGAAGATTCCGCCATACCGTACGTTATCGCATCCGCTTTGGAATCGAACAATATCGAACGTCTCACGGAATCCGACCACATGTCATAATGTGCGATCCGTCTCAGACTCGCTTCAATTCCGCCGAGAACTATCTTAGCGCCTTTGAAATGCTTCCTTATCATGTTGGAATATACGATACACGCTCTGTCCGGCCTTTTATTATTCACACCGCCTGGTGTGAAATCATCTTCCTTTCTTCTTTTCTTTGTTGCCGAATAATTAGCGACCATTGAATCGACGCATCCTGATGAGACGCTCCAGAATAACAGCGGTTCGCCCAATCTTTTGATGTC
>WQXR01000045.1 GCA_009784745.1 Methanomassiliicoccaceae archaeon
GTCGGACACAGAGTTCTTCCGAAAGACGGACCATCGCCACAGGCGACGGTTTCGCTTCCGATTCATCATGATCATCTCTGCATACCAACGCGTCTAATTTGTCGATAACGCCAGCGACCGTTAATGCATTAGTAGCATATTCACGGCTTCCTCTCGTAAGGACGCCTATCTTGTATCCCTTATCTTTGAGATAACATATCATGCGTTCGCCGCCTTCGAATTGTCTCGCTGTTACGACATTTTCCAATTCAACAGCCTTCATCTTATCTTTTATTCTTTCCAAGAGAGCATATAATTCATCCGAACGGCCATTATTTCTGAGATAATTCATACCCTTATCCAGATTAAATTTAGAACTTTCCTTCAAACTGAGAATTTCATCAGGAACGCCTGCTGATATCATCTCATCGTGAACGACCTTGCATATCTTGGAATAATTGACATCCGTTCTGAGAAGAGTACCGTCCATGTCAAAGCCGATGGCAAGATATTTTCTTTTGTTCACGGTATGAACACAGAGAACAAGTAAATAAAATCGCGGTTAACAGAAAGTTGCTAGGTGAGGGTAGTAGGCCCCCTTCTGTTTCAGGCGACATTCAACTCCGCATCCTACCCGCCGGATCCACGGGCGGTCATACCGGCTGTATGGACTTGCTCCGATGGGGAGTCACCGTTTCACCGTATCCCCGGGAACGTCATCGTCTGACGAATCATCCTGTTTACCGGGTCCGTGCCGTTTCTGGGTCCTTGCCGCGGCTCTCGCCGCGCCGAATTTCTCGGCCCACCTTACCCGTTGGAGGAGGGACCTTCCTCAGCTGAGCCAAAGGCTCTACCGTCGGTCGCCCTCCCTCTCCTAGCATTATGCGGAGCGTGTACTGATATTTCATACTGTTGTATTCATTTCACGTTGCAGGCGTCAGAATGCATATTATACCATCTAGTCTATCTTATCGCCGCAAACAGGAAGCACAGTAAAGGAGCACAGGAGATCATGAACAACGAAGTAACACGCTGCCCTTGGCCGGGAAACGACGAGAAGATGATAGAATATCACGACAGGATATGGGGAACCCCGGAACACAATGATCAGAAACTCTTTGCAAAACTGTCTCTCGATCTGATGCAAGCCGGTCTGATGTGGAAGACGATATTATACAAACAGGAGAATTTTAAAAAGGCCTTTGATGATTTTCACATTGAGACAGTAGCATGTTACGGCGAAGAAAAGATAAATGATCTCATGAACGACAAAGGAATAGTACGTAATCAACTGAAGATACGTTCTATTGTGAATAACGCAAAATGTGTTCTCAATGTGCAAAAGGAATTCGAAAGTTTTGATAAATATTTATGGAGTTTCACTGACGGAAGAACTGTAGACGGTCACAGAGAGAACGTGTGTGATATTCCCAATTCCACTCCGTTAAGCGATACCATCAGCAAAGATATGAAGAAAAGAGGATTCAGATTTGTCGGAACGACGATAATTTATGCGTTCTTGCAGGCCGTAGGCATAGTGAACGATCATTTGGTCACTTGCTTCAGACACAAGATCACAGAATGATGAATTAATTCATCAGGATGTGAATTTCAAAATTTGAAATTCTTTTGATTTATTTTATTTCTTGTAATTTATCATCCAGCTCCGGAGTATACTGCGTTGATTCGGTACGGAGAACCTCCGTAAGTTTTTTGAACAGCGTACCATATTAAGGAGCAGTAAATAATAGTAGTAAAAAGGAGTAGTAAAATGTCTCTGCCGATAAACATCAAAGAACTCATTGAGCGCCGTTCCGTTGAAACTTCAAGGATAGAGTACAAAGAAGGATGGAATCCAGAACGGGTGATCCATACAATATGCGCTTTTGCGAATGACATAGATAATGTCGGCGGAGGTTACGTGATCATGGGAGTAGAAGATGATAACGGAATGCCGCGTCTTCCGCCGAAGGGATTGGATAAGAACGAGATAGATGCGATAAACAAAGATCTGCTGAACAAATGCAATACGATCGAACCGCGTTATGTTCCTATCGTTGAGCACACGCAGTACAACGGAAAGGAGATATTGATACTGTGGGCCTATGGAGGAAACGACAGGCCATATAAGTGTCCTACTGGTTTCCCGAAAGCAGGAGAAGGAAGAAGAACTGAAAAAGGGTATTTCATCCGTAAGATGGCCAATACGATACGAGCGAACGACTACGAGGTAAGAGAATTATTCTCGATATCTACGTTAACGCCGTTCGACGACAGGATCAATCAGAATGCCGAATTGAAAGAACTGCGTCATCCTTTCATTTGCAGTTATTTATCAGAGATCGGAAGCGATCTGTATGAGCTGTCATTGAATATGAGTTTGAAAGATCTCGCAAAGAACATGCACCTGGCCGAAGGTCCGGAAGAATATGTGCGGCCTTTGAACGTAGGATTGATGTTCTTCAACGAAAGGCCGGATAATTACTTCAGGTACGCGAGGATAGAAATTGTTGACAAGCCGGATCCGACCGGGGAAGGAATGACAGAAAAGATATTCACCGGACCGCTTAACCGACAGTTAAGGGACGCTCTTGACTATATAAGGAACTATATGATAAAAGAAAAGGTATTCAAATATCCGGATCGTGCAGAAGCCGGCAGATTCTTTAATTATCCTTACGAAGCGATAGAAGAGGTACTGGTGAATGCGGTCTATCACAAAAGTTACCAGATATCAGAGCCCATAACAGTTGTTTTCACACCGGAAAAAATGGAGGTGGTCAGTTGTCCGGGGCCGGACAGAAGTATATCGGCCAAGGATCTAAAGAATTGTAAACTGGTTGCAAATTACACAAGGAACAGACGCATCGGCGATATGCTGAAAGAATTGAAAATGACAGAATGCCGTAACACAGGGATACCGAATATGTTGAGAGCGATGGAAAAGAACGGTTCCGGAATGCCCGTATTCAAAACAGACGAGGACAGAAGGTACATGTCAGTTTCGATACCGATCCACCCCGCATTCGTGAGAAAGGAAAAAGGATACATGAACATAGATACGACATACTACAAGATACTCAGGAGGCCCACCAAATATCGTGACAGGTCCGAACTGAGAGATGAGATAATATATACCTTGGAGAAAGAGGATCTGGCACTCAGCAAGCTTGCGAAAAAGCTTGGCTATGCAAAAATAACAGGCAACGTAAGAAATGCGGTATCGGAACTGATGGAAGAGGGAAGGATAGTTCACACCATACCTGATAACCCTACGAACAAGAAACAGCAGTTAAGATTGATCTGATAAAAGATACATGGTGCGGGGGAAGGGATTTGAACCCTCGAACCACTAAGGACAAGGCCCTCAACCTTGCGCCGTTGGCCAGGCTTGACTACCCCCGCATGGTGTGGTCTGTCATGAACATTGGATAAATAAGCCTTTCCGTTATGAAAAGTCGTTAACGTTCATATGCTGTCCGTACAGAATGATATTATCTTCTCCGTGAACTCGTAAAGACCCATGTTCCCGCCGAGGTCCGCTGTACGGTATCCTTGGTCATATGCTTTCTTTACAGCCTCTTTTATGATCCTTCCGCCGCGTACGCCCATGTAATCCATCATCGCGCCGCCCGCGAGTATCATCGCCGTCGGATTCGCTTCGTTCAGTCCCGCGATCTCGTTCATAGGTCCGTGATCAGGTCGAAACACAGCTTTCTTCGCTCCGACGCTTGCAACGGCCATTGTTGTTTTTCGACCGGCGATCGTGGACATGACACTATCGATAAGTTCTGCTCTCAGACCCGTAGTTATAATGAACTCGTATGACGTCGGCGCTGCCATTAACGTCCTGATAACTTCCGTATAGGACAATTCCTGCGTCTGCATGACCGCACCGGTCATAACTTCACGGAACTCCGACAGCAGTATCTTTTTCGTTGATCTCATATTGTTGCCGTCATGCGCCAGCGTAACGAGGTTTATCCTGTTTATCTCGGCGACCATCCTTCCCGTTCTGCACAGTCTTTTGCATCCTGAGAATGTGGTATACCTTTCAGCGGAAACGCCGTCCAGCGTTTCCGTTTCAATGACAGGCTCGGTGGCATCCGCATTCTCCGTGACAAGGAACGCGTTTATCTCGCCTGTTCCCATGTCACCGGAGAGTTTGTAAAAATTCCTCACACTGGAATGAAGTTCAAAACGTTTCGCTATCGCTTTCAGCGGTGATCGGTATCCTTTGTCATTGGACACCTGATCTGCCGTACCGAAAAGAACGGCGTTCGATTCATCAACTATATCTATAGTACTGCGCGGAAGATAATCGCCTTGTTCTTTGTAACATTTCGATCCGACATCAGCATATTCGAATTCAATTTCATCAGTTACCGATTGAATCACGTTCACAGCAGCCGCAATGATCTCCGGACCTATTCCGTCACCCGGGAGCAGAGCGACCTTCTTCATGTCATCCCAGCCTTTCGACGAGACCTGCGACGATGATCGGCAAAGATATCGTTGCATCTCCTTCTACGGTGACGTTATCTGCTGTTTCCTTGACCTTGCCCCATGATACTGCTTCGCGCACCTGTGCGCCCGACAACGAACCGTCAAATTCCTGCGCCGTTGTAAGATATATCGCATGATCTAATCCTCCGCGGAACTGGTTCCACCATATCACGTGATGTTTTGATATTCCGCCGCCGATGATCATCGCGCCTGTGTACTTTGCGTTATTGGTAATTTCGCTTAAAGTTTGCTCATCCTTGAAAAGGTCTATCCTCAGATCGCGATGATTCTGATAATACATCCATAATTGGCAGCCGAAAGAACCGTCCGTCGGTCCGGGGACGAATATCGGTATCTTATTTTTATGGCACCAGTACAGAAGGCTCTCCTTATCGTCAAGCCTTGAACCTACGGCATCGATTATCTCATGCGTTGATAATGATCTTGTGTTCTCAAATATCTCCTCGAACATCGGTGCCAGACGTTCTTCTAGAACTTCGCCGTAACATTCATCCGGAACGAGAACATTGCCTAAACGGCTGACGCCTTCATGTCTCAGATTGGCGTCATCCATCATGAAATCGCCGTGGTAATATGCTTTCCACGTTCTCGAGAGGTCATGATCAAGCGTTCCGCATGTCGTTATGATGAGATCGACCATTTTTTGTTTTACCATCTCTACGATCACACCGCGCGTTCCCGTGGCCATGATGCACGCCGGAAATGATAAGAATTTGACGCATCCCTTTTGTTTTATCATTCGTTCCGCAAGATCCGTAGCGTCGGCAAGTTTCTGTGCCGTAAAGCCGCCGGCCTTGCTCATGCTCTTCAGTAATGCATCAACGGTCATCCCTTTCTTCACTTTGATGTCCTTTACAGGTATGAGGTCTATCATAATGCTTCCACCTGTCACCGTCGCACATATGCGAACAGTGACCTTCAACAAGCATACATCCTTTCCGTTGTATTTTATTCTGTTCGTTCGTACGTACGTATGCGACGGTGCATAAGTTACAGATATGTGTTCCGTGTGTCAATTATCTATATCCGTAATGATATGCGGGTCATATGATGATGATCGCACGCGACGCGGATTACAATGATGTCCTGAATGCCGTGAAAGGCTGTAATGTTGTTGTCTTTACGTGCAACACATGCGCAAGACTATGCAACAACATAGGCGGCAGCGAAGCCGCCGCAAGACTTTCCTACAAACTGAAAGAGGACGGTGTAACGGTATCCTCGCCGATATCCGTATCCGCTGCGTGTTTGATGTCTAAAGTGAGACCGAAGATAAGGGACATACCCGACGATACTGAAAAAATAATCGCACTCACTTGCGATACCGGTGCGATCTGTATTGAAATTGCGTCGCAAAAGAATGTACTGGCACCTTTGGTGACATTGGGTTCCGGTTTCGTTGATGAGGATGGTTCGCTGATAATAACGTCATCACCGGATATGCGCATGCCCGTAACGTTGGAGAATGCGGCAAAGGAAAAAGGAATGATGACCGACCCTTTTGTATAAGGTCAAATTGTTAACGTCCTTTTTGTAACATTTTTATGGTGTGTACGCGCAACGTGCGCTTAAACCATTATATATAAGGACGCAATATTGACGGTTCAACGTAGGGGTTATGTTAAAATGATAGACATACTGAATCCAGACTATTTGCTGTTCATGATCCCCGTCGCAGCCGTAGTGGCTGTCGCATTCGCCTTGTACTTCTACAGGGACATCTTCTCGAAGGATACCGGAACTGCAGACATGCAGAAGATATCCAATGCAATAAGAGAAGGCGCGATGGCATACTTGGCACGTCAATACAAGACGATCGGTATAATCAGCGTTATATTGGCAGCCATTTTGGGAATTGCCGGTGCATTCGGCGTGTTCGATGCAGTGGCACCTGCAGGAATATCTCCCAAATGGACAATAGCCTTAGCGTTCCTTATTGGTGCAGGATTTTCGATCCTGTCAGGATACATCGGTATGTACATATCGGTTAATGCCAACATAAGGACCGCAAGCGCTGCACGCAGGTCGCTGGGCGAAGCATTCAAATGCTCGTTCCGCGGCGGCGCGATCTCGGGTATTGCCGTTGCAACGCTCAGCCTGCTCGGTGTTTTCACACTCGTGGTGCTGTTCAACGCGTTCTTTGACGGGTTAATGATGCCAACACTTGAGACGATCATCGGATATGCATTCGGTGCATCATTCGCCGCGCTGTTCGCGCAACTCGGCGGAGGAATTTACACAAAGGCCGCGGATGTCGGTGCTGACCTTGTAGGAAAGGTAGAGGCAGGCATTCCGGAAGATGACCCGAGGAATCCGGCAGTTATTGCAGACCTCGTGGGAGACAACGTCGGTGACTGCGCAGGACGCGGTGCCGATATATTCGAGTCAACGGCAGCGGAGATAATCGGTGCGATGGTCATCGGTCTTGCGGCCTTCAAGATACTGGGCGACATAGGTTTCGCTACGGATGAGGCATGGTACTTCATGCCGCTTGTTCTGATAGCGTTCGGTCTGATCGCTTCATTGGTCGGAATATTCATCGTTCGCATGAAAGATGACAACACAGACATCTACAGGACACTGAATCTCGGATATTACGTTACAGCGATACTGATAGTGATATCTTTAGCGTTCGTGACGTGGCACATGCTTCCGGAAGATCAGTGGTACTTCTTCTTCGGATGCGGTCTGATCGGAATAGGATTGGGAATTGCGATAATCTACATTACGCAGTACTACACCGCAGGTTCGTGGAGACCTGTTAAACAGATAGCGAAAGCGTCTGAAACAGGTCCCGCAACAAACGTCATCGAAGGTATAGCGATGGGTATGGAGACGACGGTCATGCCGGTTGTTGCAATAGTAATGGCAATAATCGGTACGTTCACACTCGGAACATTGGCCGCACCCACCGGAGCGGAATTCGAGTATGGTCTGTATGGTACTGCAATAGGTACAATAGCGATGTTAGCATCTTCGGCGTTCATTCTTGCGGAAGATACATTCGGCCCGATAACGGACAACGCCGGCGGTATCGCAGAGATGAGCAACCAGCCGAAAGAGGTACGTGACAGGACGGACAAATTAGATTCAGCCGGTAACACCACGAAAGCATTGACCAAGGGATACGCAATGGGATCCGCAGCATTGGCGGCTTTCCTGTTGTTCGCGGCATACTTCGAGATAGTCGCCATAAAGTCGGGCTCAACGCTGAGTGCGGTGTTCCACGTGGATATCGCAGATCCGCTGATATTCGCCGGTGCATTGGTCGGCGGTATGCTCGTGTTCTTCTTCGCAGCACTTGCGATAAGGGCCGTAGGCACAGCCGCAGGCGCAATGATCGAAGAGGTCAGAAGGCAGTTCAGAGAGAACCCGGGCATAATGGAAGGAACGGCAGAACCGAGTTACAGCCAGTGTGTTGATATTGCAACACGCGGTGCGCTGAAAGCGATGGTTCTTCCCGCGCTCTTGCCGATAGTCGTTCCCGTGTCATTCGGAATAATATACAGATTCGCATTCCCTGAGATCGCCCCCATGGCGGTCGGTGCGCTGATCATGGTCGGCACAATAGTGGGAATACTCATGGCCAACTTCCTCAACAACGGAGGAGGCGCATGGGACAACGCTAAAAAGTATATTGAAGAGGGCAACCACGGCGGAAAGGGTTCGTCAGCACACGCTGCAGCGGTCGTTGGTGACACGATCGGTGATCCGTTCAAGGACACCGCCGGACCGTCGATACACGTGCTCGTGAAACTGCTGTCAACGATATGTCTGGTAACAGCCGTTCTGTTCATAGCGTAAAACTACTTTAAAGATCAACGCCGGACCGCGTTGCGGTCCGGCAACATTTCCTTATTTCTCAAGAAGTCCATCCTGATCATTAATATCCGCTTTATGTTCCTGAATTTACATTCTGTCACAGTCAGACGTGCTCCCGATCGAATGCAATTTATTATCGTAAATGACAGAACTTTTAACAAAATGTAAAAGGAAAAAGGGTTTGAACAAAAGGTGCCGGATATATAGCAGAGATTCATTTTCCATTCATATCATTGCAGCTTTACTTCCTGTTGATATCTTCCTCTCCGTAATCCTTTTTCACTTCCGGAATATTATCTATTTCCGCACAACGCAGGTATTTTCTTATCTGTTCCGCTTCGGCGAAGAATGTTTCCATTCGTTCCTCATCGGTCTCGCCGAACCATCCGGGGCGGTCAAGCATCCTCCTGTACATATCGCAGAACTCCGCTTTTCCGTGTTTGAATGTTTTGTAATTGTTCTCTATCTTGAGTGTCCTGTGGAATCCCAGCATTATTGCGGAATGCAGCGAGATGACGATCATGAATATCTTTGAATACGATTCGATATCAATTAACGTCAGCAGAACCGGAATTGTGATTGATACAAGTAAGGTCCAGCATAGCGTATAGTAGTGGAACAGTCTGTTCCACTCCGCTCTTTTCTTCCAGTATTTCAGCGCACCTTCTATGCGTGAGAAATTCCGATTCAGCCGTTCTATGGTCTCCAGCGCTTCCTTGCTGCCCGCTTCGTACGAGCTGATGTAGGTCTTGAAGCGGTTCTCATCTTCATCCACCTCTATCTTTTTCAGTTTTACGACTATCACGGGCAAGAAGGTAACGAATGCGAGGATCACATACGCTATCGTCAGTATCAGCCAATCATCAACTCCGAACATGAAACATGTATCGCGGTGTTTAAATATAAAATCAGTTCGCCAGAGAAAAAGAGAATGGACCGTATATAAAGGGAAACGACCCCGAACGTTCACCGATCCTCTGAA
>WQXR01000046.1 GCA_009784745.1 Methanomassiliicoccaceae archaeon
CTGAAGACTTGCAAATTAAACACGCGTTAAAAGATAACTTAAATATACTGGGGCAACATAGTCGTCTCGGCACATAAAAGCGGTTCGTACGTTGTATATGAATGAACGGCGGTAAAAATGGCATTGAAATTAGAAGCGGTCGTGAGTCCCGCTGCGGGTTCCTCGTCAAAGGATCGCATACCTGTGATCAAAAGTTTAGCCGTAAGCAACGATACTGATGAGGCCGTTGATAATGTTAAGATCGTGATATTACCTGAACCGCAGTTCGCAAAGGCGAAAGCGATCAATGTAAAGCATATAGGTCCGAACGAGAAGATAAAGATAAAGAACGCCGACATTGCGATGATACCGGAATACTTTTCCAAACTCAAGAGAAGAACTGACGGCAGTATCCTGATAACCGCCGAGATCGGCGGAAAAAGAGTTACGGAAAGTATTCACAGCATTGCCATGCTGCAGGATGATGAATGGTTCGGCATAGGACTTCCCGATGCCGTCGCATCGTTCATCACACCGAAGGATCCCAAAATATTGAGGATAGCATCGAATACGGCAAAATTATTGGGAACGTGGACAGGGGACGCGACACTGGACAGATACGCATCCGCTGACCGTTCCGTGACGAGAAAAGAAATATCCGCCGTTTACGCTGCGATACAGCAGTTCGGCGTGCGTGTGACGTCGAACAAAGGCATAATAAGGGCAGGCGGAAGGATAACGCCTGCCGGAACGATCATAGACAGAGGTTCCGGATCGTCATTCGATCTTTCGTTGCTGTTCGTATCATGCGCCGAAGCGATCGGTCTGAACGCTGTATTAATATTTACAGAGGACAGAACGACAGCCGGTGTATGGACCGACGACGTATCATTCCGCGAGTCCGTACAAAGCGATCCCGCTGTTCTCACGCGTGCGATACGCGACGGCTCGCTGACGGTGATAGACTGCGACGGCGTGTCAATGAACAAAAAAATGGATATTGACGCATCAGAATCATCCGCAAAAAGGATCATGGCCGACGAAAGCGGCTTTTTGCTTGCCGTTGATGTAAGGTGTCTGCGCGGAGACCCCGTGATCGCAGCCAAGAAACAAAAGAAATCCGTGAATATCGTATCACCGGCGGATGAGAACGAAGACGTAAAAGGTCTTGCGAGAATGAAGCAATGGGAGGACCTTCTGCTTGACCTCTCGTACGATAACGAATTACTGAGCATGAAAATGAACGATACCGTTCTTCCGATAATGACGAACAACCTTTCAACGTTCAGGAACGCCCTGATAAGCGGCGACGAGTTCAGCATCCGCGGAAGACCTGATGAATGGGATGACAGGATAATGAACGAATCTCCGTTCGAACTTTCCAGTTACATGGGAAGGCATCAGGTGCTCATAGAACAGGACCTGAAGAACGGGACGCTCAGAACACCGTTCAGCGAGAAGGAAGTTAAAAGACGCATCTCCGAGATGCACAGAATGTCAAAGGAACATGAAGACAACTGCAAGAATGAATTATTCATCGTCATAGGCATAATGAAATGGGCCGATGACCGGGGAAGAACAATATACGCTCCGATAGCGATGATGCCCGCTGAAACGTCCGTAAGGTCGGTGAATGATGAGATACGCATAAGGATGAGGAGCGACGAGACGCGTATCAACAGAACGTTGCTCGAAAAATTGAGAGCGGAACATAATATTGACCTCTCATTGGACCCGTTACCGGGAGATAAGAGCGGCGCGAGCGTACGGATGATATATGAGGCCGTCGAGAATGCCATCCGATCAAAGGACGGATGGAAGATAGTCGACGGCGTTCTGATGGGCATATTCAAACCGGAAAGATATGAATTATGGAACGATCTGAGAGGACGTTCCGACCGTGTCTTTTCAAACGAACTTACAAAAAGCCTGATGGAAGGAAAACTTCTGTGGGATCCTTTGAAAATTGACGATAACGACCTTTACAAAAGACCGATGATGCCGTTCGAGCTGGATGATTCTCAAATGAAGGCGGTAAAGGCATCCACCGGCGACAGAACGTTCGTGATGCATGCTCCTTCCGGTACGGGAAGGACACAGGCGATCGCGGGAATGGTCGCCGATGCCGTCTATAACAAGAAAACAATACTTGTCGTCTCAGAGAAGAATGCTTCGCTTTCATCGGTGAAACGACGTCTGGATGACACCGCCATAGGTAAATTCTGCCTTCACCTGAACTCAGGGAATGCAAGTAAAAGGGATCTGCTGGATCATTTCAGGTCCGTTCTTGATTCCGCGGAAAAGACGTTCGTCGACGATTACGGACCGATGGCGGACGGTGTTGAAAGGATATACAACGAACTCAGCGAACCTCTCCGCGCAATGGGAAGAAAGAGGAATTGCGGAATGAGCATATACGAACTCATCGCAATGTATGACACCTTTGACCGCAGCAAAGCGAGAGTGATCGACCTTCCCGTAGATCTTGTGCGTTCAGTGACTCCTTCATCAACGGAAAAGTGGGAATCATTAGTGAAAGAACTCATATCCGCCGCCAAAGCATTGGGACATCCGGCGGAACATCCGCTGGCGGATGTCGGCCTTTCCGAATTTGACAGCGGAACGGTCGGTGAGATAACAAAGGCATTGAACGAATGGATAGATACTGCTGAAAAGACGGAAAGCGCATCAAATGCGTTAACGTCCGCGATCGCAACGGAAGAAGGGATACTGAATGATGATGCGGACGCGGAAGGACTCGCCGATCTGCTGGCATCCATGGATGAACTGCCGTGCGATGCGGTGAACAGCGAAAGCATATCCGCAACGAACGAGAAGATACATGAACTTGCGAAAGCGGCGAGACAGTCATTCGAGATAGTCAACAACGCCGCAGGAACATTTGACACCGTTCCGCGTGATGACATTGTCGAAATATTGAAAAAATATCAGAACAGGGTCCGCGACGCAGCGGACCTGTTAAATAATGTGAATATGAACGTCAACACAGAACTTTTGTACGGATACATTAAAAAAATGGATGAAGTGAGTGAAAAGATAAGATCAACGTACCGTATGTTAAAAGAAGTGAGAACAGAATGGAATGATTCCATCCTTACGACAAATACAAAATGTTTAATGGACAATTGGAACGACGCCAACAAAAAATTATTCTCAGGCGGCGCCAAAAAGGCGATAGTGAACACCGTCTCAAAGCATCTTAAGAATGATATATTAAAATTTGAAAGACTGCCGGATATGATAAGCCCCGTGGAAGCATACGTTTCGCAGATAAATGAGATAAAAGAGATGCTCAGAGAGATGGATGTCATCAACGGCGGAGAGTTCGCCGGACTGATGGATGACTGCCGTATGCTTGAATCAATTCACGAAAGGATATCGGAAAAGATCGAACTTCTGAGCGTTCACGGTAATGCAGACATGATATGCGGAATGTTCGCAAAGGATCCGAATGTAAAAGAGTATACATCATCGTACGTGTCGCTCATCTCCGAATTAGCGGAAAAACGTAATGTTGTGAAAAGGATCACAGACACGGACATCTCAAAGGCCGCTGTCACTGATGATATCAAAGGATGGAAACATCTGCGTGATAAATGGCTGAAAAATTCGGATCAGTTCGAAAAGATAGCGGAATGGAACAGATGCAAGGATGTTCTTGCACGTGAAGGATTGAAATGCATACCGGACGCGTACATGGAAGGACTGGATCATGATATTGTTCTGCTTTCATTCAGAACGTCGCTTTGTATTTACTTGATAGATACATACACACTCAGCGAGACGTGTCTGGTACAGTTCGATTCCTCATCATATGAAAGCAAAGCATCAAAGTTCAGAGCAATAATGAGAAAATTCATTCATTTATGCCGCAAGGAGATGAGCGCAGAAGCATCATCAAGGATACCTGATGTGACATCATCGGAACTTGCCGATATGAAGGCATTGCAGCAGGCAATAGTCAACCGCGGAAAAGGGGCAACAATAAGAAGCATCCTCGACAGCATGAAAGGAATTATGCGTGAAGTATGTCCGTGCATGCTTATGGGTCCATCATCCGTTCCGTTCTATCTAGGCGATGATCTCTCTTTTGATATCGTCGTCATCGCAGATGCGTCACTGATACCCGTTCATAAAGCGGTGGGGCTGATAACAAGAGGCGAAAGTACGGTGATCATCGGCGATAAAGAACATACGCATCCGCTGATGATCGGAAATCATTCGGAAAGTCTGCTGGACGCGGTGAATTCGCTTCCGCTGCCGAGATGCGACCTCAAATGGTTATACATCGACGAAAGCCTTGCGGAATTCAGTAATTCGAAATTCTACGGAAGAAGCATGAACACATTCCCTGCTGTGAACAAGAACATCACACGATTGAAAAGTATTATCGTGAACGACCGCCGCGGAACTCCTGAGGAAGCGGAGGCAGAGGCGATCGTCAAACGCGTAATGGTCAGGATGAGAGAAAAAGCGGACAAGCGCAAAAGCACCGGCGTCGTCGCATTCAGCGGAACGCAGAAAAGATCGATAGAAGAACGGATAAAAAGCGAATTGATGAAATATCCCAAACTGGAAGAAGCTTTATATTCAGTTGCGGACCCGTTCTTCATAAAACTGGCGGAGGACGCTCTCCGTCATGAACGTGATTCAATAATCATCTCACTGGGAATAAGCAAGGATGAGAACGGGAACCTGTCAGGATTGGGACCGTTCGCCGGTATGCATGGAGAATTAATGCTCAATTCCGCCATATCCAGTTCAAGGAAGGAAGTTGCGGTGTTCACGTCATTGTCATCCGGCGATATACCGAATGACGGACCGGCCGGCGTGAAGATATTGAAAGAATTGCTGGAATATACTGAAAATGGGTTGCCGCATGTCGAGAAGAGAACGGACGGATCGTGTGACGCCATCGCAAAAGCGATAGAAGAGAAAGGATTTACGGTGCACAAGAACGTCGGATCATCGAACGCAACGATAGACATAGGCATCGTCGATCCTAATGATCCCAATCGCTATATTTTGGGTATACTGCTTGACGGCAGCGAATTCTCCGGCCCAAACGGAATGGATGCGAACTTCGGTTTCATGAACATATTCGACGGCCTCGGATGGAACATCCGGCGTTTGTGGGCAGTTGATTGGCTGAATGATCGCGATGCTGAGATCGAAAAGATCGTGAACAGCGTGAACGACATATTATCAGGCGATAAGACAGCAAAGAACACCGACGTATCGATATTGGACATAATGATGATGGAATCTGCCGTGCCCGCGAAAAGGAGCACAGATCCGGGGCACAGAGTGAAACAGCTTTACACAAAAGCGAATCTGATGGAAAAGACGGTCAGCATGGAAGCGTTATTCTCCAACAGCAGCCGTAACATGGTCGAACGCGATGTGATGAAGATAATCGAATCTGAGTCGCCGATAGCGATAGAGACGGTCGCTGAAAGGTTATTCGGCGCATACGGAATAAAGGAGATAACACCGGCGTTGCTCAATCGTATGATGAGCATCATCGACATGATGGAGATAGGGTCGATAAAGACACCGTGGAATGTGAAGATACTATGGGACAACGTACGCGGGTCGGCCGCGTACATAACGTACCGCGTACCTCCGAAGGGCGAAAAAAGAGATATGAGATTCATCTCGCCGAAAGAACTGATAAACGCAACGATGGAGATCGTTCTCGAAAGACCGGGACTCAACGCAGACGAATTAATTACCGAACTGGCGGAAGTTTTCGGTAACGAAGAGATAACGGAAGACGATCGTGACATCGCCGCGATATGCATCAGCATGGCCGTCGGGGACGGCCTTATAAAAAGGGACAGCGACGAACGCATATTCCTCAGGTCGGACTGATGGGAAATAGCATATATTAAAAAGATATTGGGTATCGTATGCTGACCGACGAAGATTTCAGAAAAAGGTTCAGAGAAGGAATGGACTGTTCAATGCAGGCATTGGCGGAGATCGCCGATGATATCTATATCACTGAAGAAGAGGCATACAAACTTGCATCCTGCTTCGGCGCAGGAATGCTGATAAGCGGCGGGGCATGCGGCGCAATAACCGGACCTCTGATCGCTTTGGGAATGAAATACGGAAATTGCGAACCGAACGATTTTGAACAGAAAGCAATAGTAAATTCAAAGCGTATCGAATTCGTCACGAGAGTAAAGGAAGCATTCGGCGGCTGCACATCATGCAAAGACCTTTTAGGCGTTGATCTCATGGATCCGGAAACAAGGAAGATAGCGAGAGAGGACGGAACGATCGAAAGAAGATGTCCGGGGCTCATCAGGATCTCGATAGAGATATTGAAGGATATACTCTGAGACGGAATACGAACGGAGAATTTGATCCCGATATTTTCTTCACTGTGCGTTTTGGTTCCAACTGCAAATTGCAGTTAATTCCAAACGAATGATCACTGAAGATATCAAAATATCCGCGTCTGAGACTTGAAAAAATAAATGCTCTGGCCTACCATGTGCAATACAATTCTACTGCAAATTGCAGTTATTCCGTAACTGACAAATGACGTGCTGACAACTCTCACAGACATATCTGTGAGAAAGATCAGAGATCCAGACTGTTCTCGTCCAGAAGGAATTGTTCTACTCCCATTGTGAGAATGCCGTTATCATCTCTCCACGGACGCAGATAGTCGCCGACGATCATTATCTTTTTAAACGAATCATTTACTTTAAGGAACGGCCTCAGTTCCTGTTCGCGCTTTTTACCTTCCGGCATCGCATACGCAGATTGGATATAATATCTGGAATCGATCTTGTTGACAACGAAATCTATCTCCAGTTGCTTGTATTCCGATTCACCGTCCTTCATCACTCTGGATTCCACAACACCGACATCCACGGAATATCCTCTGGCTCTGAGTTCATTGTAGATAATGTTCTCCATTATGTGTGTCGGTTCCTGTTGTCTGAAATTCAATCTTGCGTTTCTCAGACCAACATCAGCGGCGAAATATTTGTACGGCGTGTCAAGATATTTTCGTCCTTTAACATCATACCTCTCCGCTTTCTCGAAAAGGAAAGATTCTTCCAGAATTTCGAGATATTTGTTAACAGTTTTATTGGTGATCGATACGTGGCCGGATGAACGCAGAGTGTTAGATATCTTTGCAGGATTGGTAAGTGAACCTACAGACGAACACAATGTGTTGATAATAAGTTCCAGTTCATCTGCCAGTTTTATATCGTTCCTTTCAAAGATGTCCTTGATATATACTTTTTTGAACAGATCTTTCAGATATGCTGACCTTATTTCGTCGTTCTTCTTTGTAAGCAATTCAGGCATTCCGCCGAAGTTCATGTAAAGATCCCACGTTTCTCTGCTTCCCTCGGGGAAAGCGGATACGAACTCCGAATACGATAATGGATGAACTCTCACCTCGTCACTTCTGCCCCTGAATTCTGTAATAATATCAGTACTCAGGAATTTTGAGTTGCTCCCCGTAACATAAACGTCAAGATGCTGTTTGTGCCTGAATCCGTTGACCACATCTTCAAATTCATTTACGTATTGGATCTCATCAAGAAGCACATAATACTTTTTCGATCTGTCCTTGGTAAGATCGAGCACGTATGGATACAGAACATCCGGATCACGCAGATGTTCATTCTCCTTCTCATCCAACGCTATCGCGATGATACTTTTCGGATCAACACCTTCGGAAAGCAAATGATCTCTGAACAACTTGAAAAGAAGGTATGATTTGCCGCATCTTCTGATGCCTGTTATCACTTTAACGGAACCGTTCCATTTCCTTTCGATAAGTCTGTTAAGGTATCTGTCCCTTTTGATCTCCATTTTATTTCCTCTTATGCAATACAATCCTACTGCAAATTGCAGTTATTCTGTAACGGACAACAAGACACAGTGATTAAAAGATTTTGGTTCGAATGAAAATGAAAGACCGGCCGGAGGCCGGCGTTTGTTCAAATCAGTTTTAACTCAGCGGTTCCGCACAATAAGGACAGAACTTCGGCGTTTTCGGTAAGTTAAGTTCTTCACCGCAATACGGACACCGAGAGAACGCTTTACCGCTTGCAGCAACGGGTGCTGCCGCAGTCGCAGGTGCCGCCACAGGCGGCTTACCGCATTCTTTACAGAACTTGTACGGATAGTCGTTCAGAGAGCCGCAATGCGGGCATATCACTTTAGGCTGTTGGTTGCCGCCGCCTGGCGGTTGGCCGCCCTGTTGGTTCATCATTCCCTGATACATCTGCGGGAAAAGCATCATACCTGCACCTATTGACGCACCGCCCTGTGAATTTCCTATACCGTCTGCCATACGTTCCATTACCTCCGCGTTCCTTAATTCCTTTCCTGCCTGTGTTTGTTGCCTGATATACATGTTCAGGTCCTTGCGATATGCTTCCTCTGTATCAGCGTTAGCGATCTTGAACGCAAGTAACTCCATTCCTCTCTGCGTAAAATACTCCGCTATTGAGACCATCGACACCGTTGACGCTTTCTCCAAGTTCGTATAAACATCGGTGAAACACTGTTTCGATAACTGCTGCATCAACTGCTCGTTCATGAACGAACGCATGAAGTTGCTTACTCCGCCGGCGGAGAAATTAGATTGACCGCCGAGTATCTGTGTCAGGAACACGATAGGATCCCTTATCCTGAATTGGTATTCACCGTTAGCCATAAGCGGTATCTGTATCGGGTAACCTGGATCTGCTTTCACCATTGTCCTTATTCCCCATTTACCGGGGAACATTTTCGTTGCTACGAATATGATATCGACTTTGAACGGTGTTTCCTTATAACCCAGTAATACCCTGAATGCCTTCGTCAGTATCGGTAAGTTCGCTGTTGTTATTGTATGCCGTCCTGCACCGAACACATCTAAAAGTTGTCCGTCACGCATAAAAATGGCAACTTCCCATTCTCTTACCGTCAACGAAGTTAAAGTTCTCAGATCTGAATGCTCATACCTGTAAACAATATCATCCGGTCCGGGGTTTGCCCATTCCACCACGTTAGTTTTCTTTTCAGCCATCTTCAAGCCTCCTGTAATCCTTTCAGTACGAGTTCGCGTTGCTCATATGATTCAATAAGAGAATCAACTTCTCTTTCAATGTCACGCACATTATCCGAAACATCGTCGCCTATCAAATTCTTTAACGACTCGACGTTCTTTCTCAGAACATCAGC
>WQXR01000047.1 GCA_009784745.1 Methanomassiliicoccaceae archaeon
CGGATTTCCGGCCTTCACTTTCATGCTGCGTACCGCTTCCATCCCTCCGGATGCTAACGTTTCCGCAACGAGACCCATGTCGCATGTTATGTTGTATGCTCTTTCGATATCCGGACGGTCGCTTTTGTCGGCGAATGCCGACGCTAATGCGTCCAATATCGTCATCGATCCGGCGCCCACTCTCATTCTTCCGGTTACAGTTCTGCACAAATATCTTGATTCTTCCGGTCCCGAATCATGTAACATATTCGCAAGAAGTTTTACTTTACGTTCCTGCGAATCCTTCCCTTCCGCCGATTCTATCGATAAAAGATTTTTTATCACTCTTTCCAGCGTTAACGGCTCGGAGAACAACGCCATCTGTTTCTTTTCCTTTATCAGAAGTTCCGCCACAGTTCCCGGGTCGCCTTCTTTTACCAACATCTTCTCAACTTCGCTTTCACCGAATCCTGATGTTGATGATATCGCTTTCATTACGAGTTTGTCGGCCATCCCCAATTTCTGCGGAAAGAAGTCAGGATGAAGTTTTCCCTGCGACAGATAGACGACATCCCTTAACGACGAAGGATCCAATGTTCTGAAGAGTTCCGACAGTATCGATGTCATCTCCAGGCGGCTGCTTGTTCCCTCCATCTTGTCGAAAACGGCGGCTATGTCGCTGTAAAGCATATCTGTACATGCAGGTTTTCATTTAAAACCGTATCAGCGGTCAAAATCGAATATTCCTTTGTGCGTCTTCAGAGTATCTTCTTTTTTATCGTTGCTCTTTCTAAGCCGTTTGATCATCATCGCTTCCTTTTTTCTGCTCACTTCTTCGAACGCCTCGTCCCTTGTTCCCTTTGCCGTCAGTATGTATATCATCCCGTCGCTCTTCCTTCCTGTGCGTCCGCGCCTTTGTATCGTACGTATCTCTGACGGTACGTTCTCATAAAATATCACGAGATCGGTGCTTGCAACGTCCAATCCTTCCTCGCCGACGGATGTGGCGACTATTACGTTATAAGCACCTTCACGGAATGCCTTCAGAAGTTCCGTCTGTTCCTTCTGTCTCAGGCCGCCTGACGATTGTCCTATTAATTTTCCGACGGAGACGCCGTCTATCGTTGCCAATTTTTCCGTAAGCAGATCGCATGTGTTCCGGTAATGGCTGAACACCATTATCTTTGATCCTGGTCTGTAATTCACCTCTTTGCTAACTAAGCTCATCACGCGTGATATCTTCGGATGTTCTACGTTGGTTGACGTTAATATTCTGAGTATCTCTTTGTACTCTTTCTTTGATATTATATCCTTAGCACCTTTGCTGCCTTTTTCCTGATGCGCCTCTTCGTTCAGTTTTTCTAAATAGAGACGAAGGGCCGACATGCCTTGTGTTTCAGCGAGACCGATCGCATGTCCTATCTTGATCGCTTTCGACTGTGCGGACATCGCTCCGAAAAGTGAGGATGAACGTTCTCCCGCTTTGTGCCTTACCTGAAGCGTTCTCGCAACTACGAGCAATCTTTTTACGGATATGTTCTCTGAATATGATAATGCGCCGAATAATGATAACTCCTGTATGTACGAATCCCATATTTTGTTGAGTAACGATATCACGTCCAAGAGATCCTGCGGCATGTCCAGTTTTATTTCGTTTATTATTACGTTATATGTGTACGGAGATACGTCCGGATCGTCCTCGGTCCGCATGTCCCTCCTCTTTAAGAAAAGGTTCAAACATATGTTGTCCATCTTCTCCACCTCACAACCCGGGGATGCGGTCATTCCCAATGACAGACCGTCCTCATTGTCCTCTTTGTATCTGCGGGCAACGTGAACGTATGCATATTCGCCGGTACCTCGGTGAGCCTCATCGTATATTACAAGACCGATGTTCTTCAGATCGTATATCCCATTCTCCAGATCGTTGGCGACCGCCTGCGGCGTGGCCGCGATCACGTCGTTCATCTCCATTACGTTCTTTCTCTTCTTCGGTAACATATTACCGTTCATCGTTCCTACTCTGGCGTTCACCAATAACGATGAGAACGTGGAATTGTGCTGATCCACTAACGGTTTGGTGGGTGCGAGTATCAATACTTTCTTTCCTTTTTCAAGAATGTCGGCGGCGACATATAACGCAACTATCGTCTTCCCCAATCCGGTGGGAAGTATCAGAAGCGTAGAACATTCGGAACAACCTTTTGCCATCCGCAACTGGTAATCGCGTTCTTCGACGGTGTCGGGAACGATCCTAGGATGTTTGACGTATGTTGCCATTATCTGTAAAAACGCGGAACTTATTATAAAAGGTTATGAGGGGAGGTGACCGAAAGTACTCATTCGCTCTCACAACAACCTGAGCGAGGAAACTCACTGCTTCAGTTGTGAGGGGGGCGTGAAGAATAAACGTCTCCGTACACTGTCGCCGGAAGACGAATTTTGTGTGTGATGAATACAACATATTTCAATGAGCCAGCGCCGTTAAGTAAGAAATGTTTAAAGCATTGAATTGTAATGTCGAAACGAGATAACAGCAACACGCAGAATGAATTGTAATAACTAAGTTGCCCTGAGATTTGTAATATCGGAACGTAATAAAAACGAGACAAAAACATGAGACGGCGCGTATCACGCCTAACTCCCCTCATTGTCGAAGTCGTGAGGGCGGTTGATTGATACAGATGGGAGTTGACATTATGACAAAGAGAAAAGAGATGTTGCACGCAATAACGGAAGAATGTCTGTCTGCAGAGGATGAACAGAAACTGTTCAACAACATACGCAAAATTTTGGACAGTGCGAGACAAAAAGCATACACTGCCGTCAATTCCGTTATGCTGGAAGCATATTGGAATGTAGGACGATTGATCGTAGAGAAACAAGGTGGTGCGGAACGCGCCGCATATGGTGACGGATTGATCATCAGACTTACAGAAAAACTCACGACACAGTATGGAAAGGGCTTTGATAGAACGAATTTAAGCCGAATGCGTCAGTTGTATTTGATGTTCCCAATAGTTGACGCACTGCGCCAACAATTGACGTGGACGCACTACCGCCTGATATTGAAGGTGGAGGACCCGCGAGCGCGGGAATTCTATCTCGAAGAATGTGCAAAGGGGAATTGGAGTACAAGACAACTTGAAAGGCAGATCAACAGTTTCTGTTACGAACGGCTTTTGACAAGCCGTGACAAGAGCGGTATTGTTGAGAAAGGTAATAAGAAAGAAAAGGGCGCAGAGCCGTTCAACACTATAAAAGACCCTTTCGTTCTGGAGTTTTTAGGACTTGACCATAACACAAAACATTTTGAGACCGACCTGGAACAGGCTTTGATAGACAATATACAGAATTTCCTTCTGGAACTCGGACGCGGTTTCACATTCGAAGCAAGACAAAAACGCATAAGTTTTGACGGACGACACTTTTACATCGACCTTGTATTCTACAACTATAGAATGAGATGCTTTGTTCTCATAGATCTAAAAACAGGCGATCTGACGCATCAGGACATCGGACAGATGCAGATGTATGTCAATTATTATACGCGAGAACTTATGAATGAGGGTGACAACCCCCCAGTGGGTATAATTCTATGCATGGATAAAAGCGAGAGTCTGATCGAATACACCTTCCCAGAAGGCGGTAATCCGCAGATATTCACGAGTAAGTACAAATTATACCTTCCTACGGAGGATGAATTCAAACTTATGCTGAATGACAAAAAACAGACATTCCTGACAGAAAAACATCTGTGTGAGAATAACGGGTCATGGAGAATGGATCTCGAGACCGCTCAGAACACCAGTTCTGAGCAGTCTCGGATATATCTTTTTCAAAATGTTTAACTGCAGCCGCTCTTGCCGCTGCCGCATGTTGCGCATCCCTTGATGTTGGGATTGTTTATCGTCAGTCCCGTTCCGAAGTTAGGGTCGTCAATGAACTCGATTATGCATTCATCAAGTTCCTTTGCCGTTTCCGCATCGTAGAACAGTGAGAAATTGCTCAGTTTCAATGTTACGTCCCCATCCTCTGCCTTTTCTTGGAAGGACATCCCGAACTGAGGTCCGGAACAGGCCATCCCTGCGAAATATATCTTCACTCCGTATCCTGCCTTCTTGTTCTTCTCAAGGAGTTCGGAAATAAACTTTTCTGCATCCGGTGTAATTGTTACCATTTTATCACTTAAGAAAGTGAAACAGAAGGTAGTATATAAAGGAGACTGACTTACATGCCCTTGTATATGTCTGTAAAGAACGTCACGGGAACATTTCCTTGAACACACGGAACGCATGAGACTGGACGGTGGTCATCGACATAACGGCGGCTATCTGCATCGTCTCAAGTATCTCATCCTTTGACGCACCGAATTTTGCCGCCAATGTCATCTGCACGATCATACAGTTCTCCGAACCCAATGCGGCCGCCGCTGATAAAGCGGCCAGATGTCTCATCTTCTTTTCGAGTTTTCCTTTTCCGTCGAAAACGGACCTTCCGAGATTTGCGGACGGTATGAAGAGATCGGGACGTTCCGAGAGTATCTGATTCACCGTCGGAATAAAACCGTATACCTTCTCAATGTTCTTCAAGATCGTTTGCGTGATCTCCTCCTCGCTCCTTTCCTGACACATAGTTATGAATCTGCATTCACGGATATAATAGTTATACCTGAGACCCTCGTACAATATGTCCGGATGTGTCGTACAGGAATTCCTCTTACGTTCTGAACGCCGTTAATTGAAATGCAGTTTACATGTAGCGTTGCGGTATTATATTCTGAATGAGAATTAAAAGGAAACACCGGAAAGGAGAGTTCGGGTTCCCCTTACTTTACTGCCGGGGACCCGGATCCGTTCCGGTGGGAGGTGATGTACATGAACACACATTCTTACCGGTGCATCCGGATAAGGATAGTCGTTGTCCTTCGGGACCTCCTGGTCATAATTGACCTCGAGATACCTTAAACAATGACCGAGTGGTTCCCGTAAGGAACTCGGCCCTTCGGGGCCGTCACATACGTTCTTCTCATCTCTTTGAATGTATAAAAACATGTATGTTTCAATGCTGCCAGTTAACGCCGATAACGGAATTGTATATTACATGTAGTCATACCCTTTAAAATAAAATCCGTTAATTTTCATATATGAAGCTCAACAAAAAAGGAGAAGGCGGATTCATGGAATCCATCGTTGCGGTGATGGTCATTGTCATATCGTTAACGGCATTCTTATCATTTCTGGCCTTCTCCACCTCCCAATCATTGGAAAAAGAGGCTGACGTTCCGACGGAATTGCTCAGCGGAATTAGTATCGTCAACGGTTCAATAGAAACGGATGCGAAAGAAAAGATAATGAACATAATGGAAAGGAACTCTTACCGAGGTGTCCGTTTCACATTATCATTGGACGGTATTTACGATGATAGCGTAATATTCAGCGCCGGAACATTTGATTCCGACGTGATAATATCAAGAACGGGATCGCTGATAGCACCATCCGACGACGGCCGTCACGTTCCTGTGAGATATTCACTGGCGGTGTGGTTATGATCAAAGATAAAAAAGCAATGACCGCTGTCTTTGATGCATTCATATTCATCACCATAATAGGAATTATCGCCGCAGGGATGTTCATCCATTCCAACTTTGAAGATAATAACAATACGATCGCAAAAGACGTTCATGATACTTTTTTCGGGATACGTCTGGGAACGGATGATCTCTTCAAAGATACAGATACCCAGCGCGCGGAAATGTGTGATCTGATGGCCGCATGCATGATGACATCGGAAAAGAACGCATTGAGATTCGCTGAAGAGACGCTGAGGTCGATAGTACCGCCTTATTGCGGTTACGAACTCACGATGGAATATAAAGGAAAGATATTGACAATAGGCGACGGAGGTCAGAACTTATCATCAAAATATTCCTCGGAGATAAAAATAATTGACGGTAATGTGATGAGAACCACGCTGTCATTATATTGATATCGTATCGATCAGGCGCCGAACTTTTCCGAACGGTTCGCGAGATCCATACACATAGGCAACAGATCCTTTCCTCTTATCCTTCCTATCTTTCCTTCGGCGCATCCGGATTCGCTGAACTTTGTTGCCTTGTCCTTTATCATCGTTTTTGTGAATATCGTCAGCGGAACGGGATCACCGGAATGATCGCCTACTTCTATCGGAGTGCAGTGATCTGCGGTGAACGCAATGACCATATCAACAGACATATTCTTTTTCAGATATCCGGCCATCTCATCCAATCTTCGTATGACGGAACATTTTTCATCGGGTCTGCCGTCATGTCCCGATATATCCGGCGCTTTGATGTTCATCAGAACGAAATCATATTTTTCTATTGTTTTGAGTGCAATTTCCGCTTTCTTTATCATGTCTGTGTCAAGACCGCCGGTACATTCCTTCGGAAGGTCGATGATATCAAGACCGCATATTTCCGAAATTCCCTTTATCATGCCGACGCCTGCGACGCACGCGGCAGTCATGTTATTCTTTTCATGGAATGGAATTATATCAGGGAAAGAACCTGCGCCCCTCGGTAAAAGTATGTTCGCCTCCGGAAGTCCTTTTTTCCTTCGTTCTGCGTTCACGGGATGATCCTTCATCATTTCATACGATAATTTTACGAACCTGTTGACGACGGAAGCGGTGAATTCCGCTTCTTTCGTTCTTCCTTTTGATATTGCGACCTTTCCCAGATCATGAGGGTCTGCGTCAGTTACATTCGGATCTAATCCTTTTCCGCGAAGTATGAGTGCCGCTCTGTGTTCTGTGCCTTCTTTCACAAGTATCTCGATGCCGTCAATGACAATACCGCTTAACGCCTTGATAAGTTCCGTCGTCTCCGGTGCCTTAACACGCCCTGCACGTCTGTCCGTTATTTCGTAATTCTCATTCACGGTTGAAAAATTGCACCGGAACGCAACATCGCCTTTCTTTCCTACAAGACCGATGCCTGCCGCCTCAAAAGGACCGCGGCCTTTGTAGACCTTGTACGGATCGTAACCGAGCAACGCCAAATGTGCGGTATCGCTTCCCGGACCTACGCCTGGCGCAATGACATCCATTATGCCTGCGCATCCGTTCTCCGTGAACCAGTCAAGATTCGGTGTTGACGTATACTGAAGCGGCGTCGATCCGTTGAGCGCCGTACAACTGCGGTCGCCGAGGCCGTCCATGACCACGATCAATATCTTCTTTTTCTTGGCAGCGGACATATGTATCACTTCAATTTTTTCATCAACCATGCCATATTGTCGGCGAGCGTATGCATCGTTGCGTTTCCTTCAGCATCCTTCTCAAAATCTCCGGGGGCGAGGGAAAGCGAAAGATTCCAGTATGATGAACCAGGGATTATCATCTCCAATATCGTGAAAAAGTGATTAATGCTGTCAAATACGTGAACAGCACCCGCGCGTCTTGCGACCACGACGGCAGCGCCAACCTTTCTTTTCAAAAAGTTGCCGTTGCTTCTGCTGACATATCCGCAGCGATCCATCAATGCTTTCGTTTCGGGTGTGAGATCGGCGAAATATGTCGGCGAGCCGATGATGATGGCATCTGCCGATGCCATTTTCTGTATCCATTCGTTGATCTTGTCTGATGTGATCGCACATTTCATGTCTTTGTTCTGTCTGCATGCGCCGCACGCTCTGCATCCTCTCACGAGTTCGCCGCCGACCTGCACGAATTCTGTCTCAATGCCATCCTTTTCCAGATCCGATAGGACGAGTCTCAGCATATGAGCCGTATTTCCGTCGGTCTTCGGACTTCCGTTGAACGCTACTGCCTTCATTTTATCACCTATGCGTCGGGCCACAGTTCGGCCGACATCTCTCTGAGTTTGATCTTCATTATCTTTCCGCTTGCGGTCATCGGGAATTCCTTTACGAACGCAACATATTTTGGAATTTTATACCATGCGATCTTGCCTCTGCAGAAATCCTGTACATCTTCGATGGTCATTGACGCATTCTCCTTAAGCACAATGAACGCACCCGGCTGTTCGCCGTACTTCTTGCTTGGTACGCCGACCAGCTGTATGTCACGTATCCCCGGCATGTTGTAAAGGAAATCTTCAACTTCTTTCGGATAGATGTTCTCACCGCCGCGGATTATCATATCTTTGATCCTTCCGGTGACAGAGAAATAACCGTTCTCATCCTTTATTCCGATATCTCCGGAATGCAGCCATCCGTTCTCGTCTATCGTTCTTGACGTTTCGTCAGGCATGTTGTAATAACCTTTCATGACGTTATATCCGCGGCAGCAGAACTCCCCGGGAACACCCGGTTCACATACTTCGTTCGTCTTTGGATCAATTATTTCAACTTCAATTCCTTGCAAAGCAGGTCCCACAGTGGAACATTTTCTTTCCAGACTCGGTTCATCATATCTCGTCTGCGTCATTCCGGGCGACGATTCCGTCAGCCCGTAGACTATCGTCAGTTCAGAAGCGTTCATTTTGTCGACAACGTCATTCATAGTCTTTATCGGACACGGAGAACCTGCCATTATTCCCGTTCTTAACGTGGAAAAATCAAATTTACTGAATAATTTATGCTCGAGCATGGCAATGAACATCGTCGGTACGCCGTATACGGACGTACATCTTTCCTGTTCTATCGCGGTCATTGCAACAACTGGATCATATTGTTCCAATATCA
>WQXR01000048.1 GCA_009784745.1 Methanomassiliicoccaceae archaeon
GTTGTCAAAGATGTCAAAGATCGAAGATGAGATAGACGAAATCAGATTGAGGACATACGAGAAGATAAAAGACATGACACCTCATGAACAGGTAGAGTACTTCAACAAGAGCGGTGAAAGGACCGCGAAGAGATGCGGATTCAAATTATATGATAGTGTGGAAGAGGCACAGCGTGACAGAGTTGCCAAACAAACGCCCTTATCGCCGATAACTCCGTCTGAATGATGTACATAACGAGATATCAGGAACAATATCAGAGTGCTGTAATACTGACGACGTTGTTCCCTCTCAGGACGACCGTTCCCAGTCTTCTTTCCTGATCAGGAGTTCTTTCCTCAGTCTCTTCGAGCACCATGTTCATGTAATCGTCGTATCCTTTAAGTTTTCCTTCCAGTACCCTGTTGTCCTTCAGAAGGAGAGAGATACGTTTGTCTATTGATTTTTCTAATAAAGCTAACGGCATGACCATAGTAAATAACCAATCATCCATGTTAGGGAAATTATATAAACAATTTGGTTGAAAGACCTGTTTATGAAAATTGAAAACTTTGAAAGACCTCTTCTGCAGTTGACATAGAAAGAGCAGCACCGTTGGCTGACCGCTTGATGACCTCGGGTGAGAACGTATCTTCGAGACATTACAAAATATTGAACGCAAGTATCGCCGATGCTGTATCTATATCATTCATCTTAATTTTGAAATGCTTTCTTAACAGCACGTCCGTTGTCGTTGCCGGATATAAAAGGACTGCATCCTTTACTCCTTCCGCTTCGCCGACCGACGTTACTTTCTGAGGGAGCATCACCATTGCGATATCTTTCATATCTGTTCTATCGGGATACAAGACAAAATCGTCGGAAATAAAGATTGCATTCTCGTCGTTCTTGTACTTGTGTGCCATATTTACGGGTATGTCATGTCCGACCACATTACCGTCCGTGTCCTCCATTATCATCACATGATCCATGGGAGGTTCAAATTTGCTTGAGCAGAAGATGCATATCGCTTTTGACCTTTTGACGACTTCTTTCAGCGCACGGTTGATCAGCGGCATCCCTGTTGCGGATGTTACGCTCCCTTCTTCTGCCATTACGATATCGTACAGTTCTCCTTCCAGCGGAAAAACTGCCTTTACCGATGTGTCGGAACTCAATTTTTCAATAACTTCCTTCGATCCCACGAAAATGTGTATCGTGTCCTTCTTGATAATAGCATCGCTTTTGCACGTTGTTACGATGGTCTCCGGCCATCGTAACGGATGACGTCAAAATATCTTTACATCTGCCACATAATGCGAAACGGATGGCGCAAAAGATTTCACTTCTTTTATTCGTTGTATATTGTAACCGTTCTGACCGAATGTTTTCGAAAAAATTTCATCGATACGTTCCTTATACTCGTTCACATAGAACGTATCGTGATAATGTATCATTCCTCCGTGCTTTATCATCTCTTTCGCTTTGTAAAGGAATTCCGATGTCGTCTGAACGTATCCCATTATTATTCTGTCCGCGTTCTTTACATTAAGGTCACGGTTGTCGCTCAGTATCGGTTCTACGTTATCCAGATCGTTCAGACGGATGTTCTCGCACAGATAGCTGAACGATTCGGGATTCTTTTCGCATGCGATCACTTTCTTCGCGTTCGCGAACTTCGCTATCGGTAACGTAAAATAACCTATGCCGGCGAACATGTCGACCACTGTCTCATCCTTACAGTCAAGATGCCTCATCCTGTTGCGTTCGTCAATATTTCCGGAGGCGAACATTATCTTCGTTACGTCGAACTTATATCTTATCCCGTTCTCCAATCTTACGGATTCCGCTTTGCTGCCGTATAATATTTCCGTCGTAGGTTCTCTTAACTCCCCTATTACGCCTGCGATGTCACCGCAGACGGTGTTGACGTTCAATTCTTTTGCGTATGCTTCGCCTATGTCCTTTGCGTACGGTCTGAAGTGATCGCCGTACTTGATCATCACGATGTCACCGATGAACTCCCATCTCATCGGCAGTTGTTCTCTGATGTCTGAAGGCAAATGAGCCAGTCTTTCCTTTATTCTCGCCTGCGGCGTTCTCGTTTCCCTTCTGAATGCTTCGCCGTCAATTACTTCCAATCCCATTGATGATACTTCATCTTCTAATTCAGCAAATATCGGAACGAATCTTTCTTTCTCGTTCTTTGTTATCTTTGCACTGGGATCCGCAATTCCTTTTGAGATGAGCCGAGGTATCATTTCGGATGCGTTATCGTCTGAAACTTTTGCAAACCTTACTTTTTTTTCGCTCATCTCTATCCCGCTTTCAATATCGTTTAAATGGTTTGATAATTTCTTGATGAGAAATGGTTTACCTATATATGACCACTCCATCCGTTAATACAGCGTTTTTGAACTTTGGATCCAGTGCGTCCATTGTTAAAATGTCGGCCTTACACTTTATTGCATTTTCGACATCTATGTAGAATGCGGCCAACATCAGCAGTGATTTTATTTTACCCCTTTCGATACAAAAGTCATAGTCACTGTCTTCTTCGTAGTCCCCTCTCGCCACGGAACAGAATAGGTAAACTTTATCGACACCATGCTTTTTCGCGATCGGTCCTATCAAGACCTTCAGTTCTTCGATCGAAAGTCTTTTGTGTTGTTTCGGGGACATTGAATGGATATCTGTCACATCCTGTTTATTATTGTTTGCCAACTTCACTTCTGTTTTGTTTTGTTTTCGCGACTTTCAATTCCGTTCTTGTTCATTTCATTGACCTCATTCCCGCTTTTGCCATGAACGGTGCCAATCTTAATGCGGTAACGGGATCTTTCATCACAGGAACGATAAGATCGCTCGGATGATCTATGTTCCCGCTTGTGAGTATCTTTGTTATGTTCTCTTTGTCGACTATCTCTGAAATCTTATTCAATTCGTCATCACTCAGCGATGTGAACATCTTTCTTAAACGATATCCGCGTCTCAATTCCTTTCCTATGTCACGTTTCCATCTTTTTTCATAAACTGATAAGAATTTTTCTGAAAAATTGTTCTCGTCGAACGCTTCCTTTACCGTTTCCGATAATGAGTATGCGGCTTTGAACGACGGTTGCAACCCGCCGCCGGATATCGGTTTGACGTGACCTGCCGCGTCGCCTATTAGTAACATATTGTCATCATAAGTTCTTCTGCGGCCGCCTATCGGTATGCGGCCGCAATATGTTCTCTTTATCATATCTTTGTTAACGTTCGCTTTTTCCAATAACTTTTTGAAATATTCTGCCGGAAGTCCGTTGTTCTCTGATACGCACAATCCTATTCGCAACATGTTACCGAACGGTATCTCCCATGAGAAGAATCCCGGTGCGATATGCGATCCTACGCGTATCGTTATCATTCTTTGATCTTCACTTTCATGAAGAACATCCGCCTGGAATCCCTTTACGTATTCTTTCGGTCTGTTATCTGTTATCGTTCCCGCCGTCACAGATCTGTGACCGTCCGCCCCTATTATGACGGACGCTTCAATTTCTTCTTTGTCCGTTGTCACAATTGCTTTGCCGTTCTCTTTACGGTGTGATATGTATCTTTCCGAATAATGATATTCTGCGCCGTCATCCATTGCTTTCTCTGCCATGAGAATATCAAATTCATTGCGATCTATGAGTACCGCTTTTTGCTCGTCCGATCTTATTGATATTTTTTTCTCGTTCGGAAAAATAATATTTGCGCCGTATGACCTTCCCAGTATCGACGGTTCAACGGATGACGATCTCAGTACTTCGTTCGATATCAGACCTGTGCATTGGACAGGTCTCTTATCCATTCCTTTCTTCTCTATGACGAGCACATTGAATTCTTTTGCAAGCAATGATGCTGCTTTGCTTCCCACAGGTCCGGCGCCGATGATGACCGCATCATAACATGTGGTCATTTTTTCGACTTCTCATGATCCTTCAAGAATAATTGGATGCCTTCATCCGTTTTCGGATGGGAAACCATCTTCTTCAGTATGTCATACGGTATCGTTGCGATGTCGGCGCCGGCTATCGCCGCTTCGATGACATGCATCGGATGCCTTATGCTTGCCGCTATTATCTCAGTATCAATATCATAATTCCTGAACGCCATGACCGTCTGGATGAGCATGTCCGATCCTGATTGTCCGATATCATCCAAACGTCCTATGAACGGGGATACGTATCTTGCGCCGGATTTCGATGCGAGTATCGCCTGCTGCGGTGAGAAGATCAGCGTCATGTTAACGTCAATACCTTCCGACGACAGTACTTTTGTTGCCTTTAATGATTCGATGCACATCGGCAGTTTTACATTTATGTTCTCATGTATCTTTGCCAGTTCTCTTCCTTCCTTTATCATTTCCGGCGCTGTCAATGATATTGCCTCGGCGGATATCGGACCGTCCACGATCTTTGCTATCTGTGAGACGCATTTTTTCAGGTCCGTTCCTTCTTTTGCGATGAGACTCGGATTTGTCGTCACACCATCGAGTATTCCCCAGCTGTTGATCTCCTCTATCATCTTTATGTTGGCTGTGTCAATGAATATCTTCATCTGTTTCCCTTCCTTGAAATCACGCGTTCCGACGCCTTGATTATATTTTCCGTTGTGAGTCCGTATTTCTTCATCAGTTCGTTCGGATCTCCCGATTCACCGAACGTATCTTTTGTTCCCACCCGTTCCAGCGGTATCGGTATGTTATCGGATAAGCATTCTGATACCGCCGAACCCAGTCCGCCGATGATGCTGTGTTCTTCTGCCGTTACGGCGCACCCGGTCCTCAGTACAGATCTTATTATTCCGTCGGTATCGATCGGTTTTATTGTTGAAATGTTGATGACTTCCGCCGAAATTCCTTTTTCTGACAGTGTTTCGGCCGCTTCTAAGCAAAGCGTTACCATCTGACCCGTTCCGATCAGGGTCACGTCATTCCCTTCTTTCAGTACCGTTGCTTTGCCTATCTCGAATTTTGTATCTTCCGGTGTTATCAGTGGAAAGTCCGCTCTTCCCATTCTCATATAACACGGTCCTTTGTGATCTGCTATCGCCATTGTTGCGGCGTATGCCTCATTTGCATCTGCCGGTGATATGACGGTCATATTGGGAAGCGCACGCATTATTGCGATGTCCTCAAGCGCCTGATGCGACGCGCCGTCGCCTCCGACGCTTATGCCGCAATGTGTCGCCACGATCTTTACATTAAGTTTCGGGTACGCTACGGCTTGGCGTATCTGCTCCCAGCAGCGTCCTGACGCAAATACCGCGAATGTTGACGCAAATACCGTTTTACCTGAGGCGGCGAGGCCAGCGGCCACGCCTATCATGTTCTGTTCTGCGATGCCTATCTGAATGAACCTTTCCTTCGCGACCTTTTCAAAATCGGATGTTCTTGTGGAACCTCCGAGATCTGCGTCCAGAACGACGATGTCGCTGCGTGACGCAAGCGCTGCCAATGCCTTTCCGAAATACATGCGTTGAGCCGCTTTCTTCATAGTCTCGACCTCAATTCGCTCAATGCCTTTTCCTTTTCGTCGGGCTTACAGGAACGTCCGTGGAATTCTGCGTTATTTTCCATGAACGATACTCCCTTTCCCTTTATCGTGTTCAGTATTATTGCTGTCGGATGTCTTGATGACGATGCTTTTTTGCACGCCTTTATTATCTTTTTGACGTTATGGCCGTCTATGGTCACCGTATCGAAGCCGAATGCCTTCAGTTTTGCCGCAAGCGGATCTATTGATAACGTGTTCTCGGTGTTGCCCATTATCTGTAAGTGATTCCGATCAACGAATATCGTCAGATTGTTCAGTTCGTAATGTGATGCGAGCATCATTGCCTCCCAGTTCTGACCGCTCTGTAATTCGCCGTCCCCGAGCAGACAATATATCCTTGCATCCTTTTTGTCCATTTTAGCCGCTAACGCAAGACCGCAGCTCATGCTCAATCCCTGACCCAAAGAACCGGTGGACATCTCTATCCCCGGAAGTTTTCCTTTCACAGGGTGACCCTGTAACCGAGAACCCAATTTTCTTAACGTCAGCAATTCCTCTTTGGGAAAATATCCCGCTTCCGCCAATGCCGCATAGAGGCCGGGAGCAACATGCCCTTTCGACAATACAAAACGATCGCGGCCGCTCCATTCCGGATCTTTAGGATCATGTTTCAGAACATGGAAATAAAGTGCGGCGAACAGTTCCGCCGATGATAACGAACCGCCGGGATGGCCGGAACCGGCCTCTGATGTCATCTCTATGACATGTATCCGTATCCGGTCTGCCATTCTTCCGATGTCGTCAACGTCCAAAGCGTTCACCTGTATCAGTCGTTCTCTATCCTTGGTGCCAGTAAGTAACCTACGACACAGTTGCCGTCGGCAAAACTGAAACTCAGTTTCACAGGATAATCGTTACCTAATGATATTTTCACTATCGTTTCCGCCGGTACCGCTTTCACCAGATTGGAAAAGTAGTCCAGCGGGAACAGACTTTTCACCTTGGATGATGCCGACAGACCGGCAAGTTTCGTTCTGTCCAATCTTAAACTTACTGTGTCGGTGTCGCCTTCGCAGAACAGTTCGAACGCTTCCTCGTCCGCCGACAATGCTATGTGGTCTGAAACGGATTCCGCTGCTTTCATTCCCCTCTGTAATTCGGATATCGCAACGTCCACATTCACCGGTAATGATAATTGCGGTACTTTCGGATCGTTCATCCCTGCGGTGTCCACAAGATTCATTCGTCTTGTTATGTTCCCCACTTTTATTATCAATCTGCCTTGCGATTCGTCCTGTTCCATGTCTATGACGTCACCGGAACCGGCCAGTTTGAGCATCTCCTTCATTTTATCAAGATCGATACCCATTTCCGTTCCCGTCGCCGAATAGGATTCGAATGCGCCTTTCCCTATCGTGAGATCGACCATCGCGACATGTGCCGGATCCACCGCCTTCAAGTTCACGCCGTCCTCGCCGACATTGAACTTCGCTTCGTCCACCAACGTTGAGATTATGTTGACGAGACCTTTGAGCGTATCTGATTTTATCTCCGCTTTGAACATTTTTCTCCCCCCTGCTGATTGTTTTGGAGAGTATTTTAATACTCTCTCCAAGAATGGTTGCATTTGCAGCAACGGTATATCCTTGTTTCCGGTTCATCTGCCGCCCTCGTCTGCCTGAGAACGAAATATGCTTCTTTGTTGCCGCACTCGGTACAAAGTATCCTCGTTTTCGGCAATGTCGCTGATGAACCTTCGATTATCGTTGTCTCTTTCTCCTTGGCGTCGGTAGTGAACTGCTGCGCCTTATCTATGCCTTTCACGGCGCCGCATTTACTGCAGACATACTGACCCTCTCTGGGGAACATCATCGACCCGCACGAACAAAACAACTTATCAGCCTCTGGTAACCTGCACTCTGTTTTAGGTATAAAAACTGGTTGTTATTGTGCGCACGCGCCTGCACTGCCTCGCAGAAGGACATCAGACGTATTCCGTGTCCTCTTTGGAACTTCCGTGCCTTGCTCTCTCTTTTTCCGGATCGTTCTTCTCCGCTCTGTGTATGAGTCCGGCAAAAGGACTCTCACGTTCCTCCGCTTCCTGCACAGAAGCGGGAAGTGCCGCAGGAACAGCCTGCGGCTCTTCTCTTGCCGTCGGCTTCCTTACTAACGTTTTGTGTATCGTGACTATCTTTTGCTCCGGAACCTTCGACTGCTGGATCGCTAATCTGTCGTCAAAATTGTCGCAACCGAGTTTTTTGCCTTCTTTATACGCAGCAAGTGATCTGGGCATTATCGGTCTTGCACTCTCGGGCGAACTGCGTATGGCCTCTTTGGAATGCATCTCCGCCATCAGGCCGCCGATCATTCCGAATATTACCGTGATGATGTACAGATTCACTTTCATTGATGTTGTTCCGCTGAATATCCCGAAGAACGCCTGAAGGTACGACAGGATATACATCAGCGCTGCTCCCAGTAACGGAAGGTCAAGACCCAGCGAAGCGATCGCATCCTCAGGTTCCGACGCAAGGAGATCGGATCCGCTTATCAGTCCGGCGCTGAGTATCATCATCACTCCGAGGAATATCACGACGGCAACGAGTGTTGCCACCATCCCTCTTGCCGGCGTTCCTGCTTTTCTTCCGCCTACAAATCCTGATACGATCTGTCCGATTATGGGGATCCACCACAGAAGCATTGATATTATGAGCGTCAGGCGTATCGCAGAGAACAGGTTGCTGAATACGCTCTCTTTCTTCTCTGTTTCCGCACGGACATCGTTCTTCCTTGTGAGGAACGGCATAATGCCTGTGCTGTTCGGTTCTTTTCCCACGTGCATCCCTTACTGTCAGACAAACGGCTGACCGATTTGCATCAGAATAGCGCATATATAACGCTTTCTTTGAGATCGCGCTGTTTTGCATGCGCGTGCAACCAGAGTATTTAAAGGACGGAACTGAGAATGTGAGTATGCGGAACGGCCTCTCGGCAGATGTTCCGAGGCTGATGCTCAAAAAAATAGAGTGACCTGCATTACGTTAAATGCTCCTTCGTTCGAAGACGATACTTCATGACCGCACCGACGCAGTTCTTTTTTGTCTTCTTTTCAAACAGAGTTAAATACCA
>WQXR01000049.1 GCA_009784745.1 Methanomassiliicoccaceae archaeon
ATTTCCTGTTCTTTCGCCGAGGCCGTTGACGCATACGTGTATCATCTCGGCACCGGCGGCCGCTGCCGACAGTGAATTTGCGACCGCTAATCCCATATCATTGTGGCAATGCACAGATATCGGTACCTTCGTAACTTTCTTCAGTTCTTTGATCAGATATGTCATCGCCGACGGATATATCACGCCGACCGTATCAGGAACGTTGATGATACCTGCGCCTGCGTCCTGAACTGCGATGTGCATCTCCTTCAGATATTCCATATCCGTACGCGTGGCGTCCTCGCATGAGAACTGAACTTTCAGTCCGTGAGATACCGCATATTCTATCGCATCGACCGCCTTTGCCTTTACTTCGTCCCTTGTCATCTTAAGTTTATATTTCAAATGAATGTCCGATGTCGCAAGGAACAGATGCACATGACCCAGATCGCAGTCTATTACATCATCGATATCACTTTTCACAGATCTTGCGAGGCTGTATACATCTGATGATAACCCTAATGATGCTACCTTCTTTATCATTCTCTTTTCCGATTCTCCGGAGGCGGCGAATCCTGCTTCTATCGCATTGACATTCATATCATTCAACGCATTCGCTATCATGATCTTATCATCAGTGCTCAATACTATCCCCGGTGCCTGTTCGCCGTCCCTCAGTGTCGTATCGAATATGCTGACATCATTAACATCCGAACCGAGAAGCGCAAGACGATTGTATTGGCTGTCGTATATCATCTCTTCCCTTTTTCTAGCGTTCTCACTGGTTTGTTGCGTTTTCATAAGATCCACTCCAAACCGCCAGTTCACACTCTGTCCGATCAAATAAGCAAACGAAGCTCGGAAATCAGTGTGCAGATCATTTTTGTGACCTCTGACGGTATGTGTCTCGTTAATTTTTTCCGATATTTATATATTGTCTTAACGATGGCCAACAAAAAAATGTAATGTTGAAAAAGTTTACGTAGACTTCCACAGTCCGTGCTTGTTGCAATATTCCTTTGCTGTCGCTTTTTCAGATGCGCCTTTGAAGAACGCTTCCGGTACGTCCCCGGGATTCAGATATCTTCTTCTCAATTCACCGTTGTCGTTTATCTCTATGTAAACGATGAAATGATCTTCCGCCATCGGGTGCGACACGCTTCCTACTTTGACCAATATCCCGTCATTCTTCTTCTCGATGACGGGAACATGTTTTTCCAACGCAGCATCGACTGTGTTCGGTACGGCCAACCTCATCTCTTCGCCGCAGCAGAAAAGTTTTCCTCTTCCCAATTCCACCTCAACGATATTTCCGCAGTGTGCGCAAACATATATTTCGCCTTGCTTTGCCATTTTATCACCTGATATTGATAATTAACACTGATGTGTATGTTATTTAATGATTTACATAATATATAAAATATACTAAACAATTGAAAATTTTAAAATGTATGACGTATTTTACTGGTAACATGAAGAAGATGCTTATGATAAACGGAAGTCCGCGCAGCAACGGATCAAGTTCAGAAATATTGGATATCATAGAGGATAAAGTATCGTCGAAAGGGTACGAATGCGAAAGGATAGACCTCGGCATGTTAAAGATAATGCATTGCAAAGGATGCAGATCCTGCAAAAGTACAGGAAAATGCGTTACCAAGGATGATATGACGCCGCTCTATGAAAAGGTGCAGAATGCTGATGCCATTACTATATCGGTTCCGGTTTATTTTGCAGCGGAAACGGGATTGCTGAAGAATTTCATCGATCGCTTGTATGCACTGATGGATCGGAACGAGAAAGGATGGAACGTGAGGTTCGGGAAAGTGAAAAAAGGTGTTGCAGCGATAAATTGCGGCGCGCCGGACGGGAATATGATATATCACGGCATGATGAACCATCTTGTCACGATATTAAGAACATTCGGTTCCACTGACGTTGCATCGGGTATAATACCCAACGCTTCGCCGGACACGATACATGATTCGCAGTTCACGAAGGACCTTCTCAGCGGCATAGATTTCCTTATGTCCTCCTGACGGAGAAGTTTGATGATAATACCAGTCATACCGGTGCGTACGGTCGGCGGCAGAATAATGGCATCGCGTCCGGTGTTCAGCGGTACGTCGGTGACGATGAGCGGCGATCTCTCCGGATACAAGGATGTCGTATCGTCACTGCCTGATCACACAAAGGATGTTCCCGTCATCGTTATTGACATTAAAGGTATGCAGCGTAAGGATATCGTACCGGACATTCTGAAGAATGTGAAAATAAGAAATGAACTGTGGTTCATGACCGGCATACGCAACGCCGGTGATGTCATGGACGCATTTCACGGAAATATGGATAAACTCATCGTCCCGTATCATCTCACTTCCGATACGCTTTTGAAAGAGATAACAGAATTATCGGACAGTTGTATCCCCTCACTTTTCGCGGATGAGGACGGCGTACTGGTGAGAGGAAAAAGAAAGGATATCAGGACCGTCATCAGAACACTGGAGATGATGCATTTCAGTAAAATATTGATATTTGACGCGTCCGGAGGATCTGATCTTAAGAAATGGCATTCCGTCAGAGATGCCGCCGATATCATCATACCGTTCTGTTCCGCCAAGGATGCGGATGCCATTCTGAGCATGGGATTCGCTGATGTTATGGTATCTGCCGCTGAACTTTCTTAATGTACATTCCGGATATTCGTGAACCGAGATCCTGCGCCTCTTTTACGATATTTTCAGGAATTACATTCATTCCGTCCGTATCGCGTACCGTTATACCGTCGATCCATTCTGCTCTGACCGTGACCGCAAATGCTTTTGCTATTGATGTCGTATTTGAAAATACGGGCGACGGCTGACCGCCGGCGGCGATCAGTGATGCTATCTTATCTTTCTTGTTTTCCTTGTTCCGTACCCAGACGGATTGGAATCTGTCGACGGTCTGTTTAAGTATCGATGACGGTCCGGAAAAGTAAATGGGTGTTGCAAGTATTATGATGTCATTATTTTCAACGGCATCGTATATCATCTGCATATCATCACATATCGCACATTTTCCCGATGAGGTACAGGAACCGCATCCTTTGCAATGCTCTATCCTCATTTCATGCGGTCTGATGATCGTTACCGTTGCATCAGGCATCGCCGATGCAACGATATTGCAAAGTTGTGTCGTGATGCTTCCGCTTCTTGCGCTGCCTGTTATGAATAGAACACGCATGCATATGCATCACCAATAACAATATAATTCATTTTCTGACAAATATCATGTACATTGAACGTGTGTAAGTTTATATCCATCCATGCCAATCCGACCGTGTTCAATATGAGTGGTTTTGACAAGTCGAAGGGAGTGGTGTTTCCGAGAAATGTTCTCTTGGGTCACAACATCCTCTGCCGTGCGGTAGAGGTGTGCGATGATTTCAGATTCCCTAAGACAGGTATAATGATAACAGGCGACGAAACGTACAAGGCTGCGGGAAGAGAGGTACGCGATGATATGGAAGGATCAGGGTACGAGATCCACGTACACAGAACGGGAGCGGCAACATTCTTCAACGCCGAAAAGATAATTTCCGATGCTTTGGAAACGGATTCCAAATTCATACTGGCTGTCGGCGGCGGTACGAAGATAGACCTCGCGAAGGTTGCGTCGAATGAATTGCACATACCGTTCATCAGTATTCCCACGTCGGCAGCACATGACGGCATCTCGTCCGGAAGGGCGTCGATGAAATCTGATATCGGTCCCGTGTCGGTCGAGGCGTCAGTACCTATGGCGGTCATCGCCGATACATCGGTCATCCTGAGATCATCGTACAGGTTATTGGCTGCCGGCTGCGCTGATGTTATTTCCAACCTCACTGCGGTGATGGACTGGAGATTAGCGAAGAATCTGAGGAACGAAGAGTTCAGCCGATCGGCCGAAGCGCTTTCCGTCTATTCGTCAGAAAGCATAATCGGCCATTCGAAGGAGATACACCCTGACAGCGAGTACAGCGTTTGGTTGGCGATGCGTCCCATCATTGTTTCCGGGATATCAATGAGCATCGCGGGAAGTTCCAGGCCGACAAGCGGTTCGGAACATCTATTCTCTCATGCTTTGGACATCTTGCATCCCGGAACTGCGTTGCACGGCGAACAGTGCGGCGTCGGTACGATATTGATGATGTACCTTCACGGCGGCGACTGGATGAATATAAGGAACGCCTTGGAGAATATCGGCGCTCCGGTAAATGCAAAACAATTAGGCTTGAAGGATGATGACATAATTGATGCGCTCACCGAAGCGCATAATATCAGAAAGGAAAGATTTACGATACTCGGCGATCACGGTCTGAGCAGAGAGACCGCAGAGGCCGTTGCGAGGACCACCATGGTCATTTGAGGGGATAATATGGTTTTGATCACACTCATAGGAGAGACGCAAGCGCGTATAGGGAACAGATTTTATTTCGTCGGTCCGCTGACCGAATGCAGAGAATGCAGATTGAGAGGAGTATGCTTCAATCTTGAGCCGGGCTCATTGTATGAGGTCGTTGCACTTCGTGACGCGGTTCACGAATGTCCGATACACGAGGGTTCCGTTCGTGTTGTGGAAGTTGAACGCAAACCGATACCTGCCGCTGTTCTGCAAAAACATGCGATCGACGGCAGTACTATAACATTTGAAAGCATGAAATGCAACAACCTCGGATGCGAGAATCGTAACTACTGCGTTCCGATGAGCATTAAGGACGGGACGAAACTGAAGATAACCGACGTGATCGGCGATCTGGAATGTTCCGAAGGAGAGAATGTGGCACTCGTCAAATTGGGATGACCATGCCGGTCATCCCGATTTAACGACCACTGAGGCATGATCAGCGGAACTTCTCGCCGGTTATTCGTTCGAACATACTGACGTAAAGTTCGCTGACCCTCTTCACTACGTTATCAGGTAATGCAGGAATGGGCGGTTCTTTCAGACCTTTCGCACGAGCGTTCATAAGTTCTTCGTGATATCCCGTTTCGCGGTAATGCTGGCGTACGAATTCTTTGCTCAGTTCTTCCACTTTTCCTGCTTCGTATGAAACGAGGTCCCACCATCTGTCCTCGTCGCACGTTCCGAACGTGTCTATCACCATCAATTCACGTTTTTCGTTGTATCCGAATTCTTTCTTCCCGTCGACATGGATGAGTTTGCGCTTTGCCGCCTCCTCTCCGATTATCTTGTCTATCGCAAGCACCGCATCCAGTATCCCCTGATAATCCTTGTCCGTAAGGCCTGCTATCTTCTTCGCTTCCGTTTCCTCCAGTTCCCTGTCGGTCGCTTCCAATTTAGTTGTGGTCTCCAGATACGGACGGGGAAGTTTTTCTCCGTATTTTACGACATGACCTTTCTCAAAACCTAACGCCTCCGGCGTTATCTTTCCCGATTTTATACGATCCATTAACGAACCGGCGGCGTAATGCCTGCAGATAACTTCCAGCGGAATAAGATAATTCGTTGTCTTTGTGTTTATCTTATCATAATCCTCTATTATGTTGAACCTTTTCACGAACATCCTGTTCGGAGGTATGTATTCGATAAAATGTCCTTTTATGCCGTTCTTATCGAGAAGTCTGAACCAGTATTGTGCCGTTCTGCATAATGTCTCGCCTTTGAACGGTATCGCGGACGGTATTATCTTGTCAAATACTGAAACATTATCTGTGAATATGAATTCCAATGTTCCGTCATCCTTCTGGTACACTTCCTTTACTTTGCCCTTGCGTATAAGTTTCATCGCATTGTACATCATGCGAGATATTATTAATCCTTTCCAGAGCAGCAGGCGCATCCTTCTCTCTTTTTCACGTCGGTCGTGACGTATTTGTTGCATGATACGTCGACCGTTAATAATTTGCCGGACAGCGGCGAAAATGATCCCGTAAGCAGTTTTATTGCTTCCGTTGCCTGTATCGCGCCTATCATACCTACGACGGGGGATATCGATGCTGTCTCGTTTACATTCCTCGGCGGAAGTATGCATTCCAGACACGGCGTTCTCTTCGGAATTATGACCGTGACCTGACCGAACATCGATTCAACGCCGCCGTGAACCAATGGGATATTGTTATTGAATGCGTATCGGTTGACCGCCATCCTTGATGCGTAGTTGTCAAGACAGTCGATGATGACGTCACATTTTCCCATCTTCGATGAATTTTGATCATCGATATGCGTTTCAAGTTCTGTCACTTCAGCGTCGGGACTCATCCTTCTTATCCATTCCGCCGATATCCGAACTTTTCTCTTTCCGATGTCCTCTTCGGAATAGATGAACTGACGGTTCAGATTGCTCATCTCTACGGTCTGATCATCAGCGATGATGATATTCCCGACACCGGCGGAAGCGAGATGCGTCATTACGTTGCACCCCAATCCTCCGCATCCGATCACTGCTGCGGTCGAATCTTTCAATCTCTTCTGACCGCTGCCTCCGATCATCGAAGACTGGCGGCAATATCTTTCCATGCTGTTCACCTGATAAAATCGATGATCATCCGCATCATACTTTTTGCGGTCGAATCTTTGATCTCATCCCTGCACCCTTTGAAGAAATACGCTTTGCATTCTGTCCTTATGCCGTCGGTAACGGCAATATAGACAGTTCCGACGGGTTTGAGTTCGGTCCCTCCGGACGGTCCGGCTATTCCGGTCGCTGATGCTGCGATGTCCGTCCCGAAGACGTTCTTCGCACCTTCCGCCATTTCCTCCGCTGCTTCGGCGCTCACTGCACCTTTTGTCACTAACGTTTCATTTGATACGTTCAGTATCCTTTCCTTCGACAGGTTCGAATACGTCACTGCGCAGCCTTTAAAGAAACTTGATACATCTGGCACATCTGTTATCAGCGATGCGACCTTGCCGCCGGTGCATGATTCCGCCAGCGACAGCGTTAACCCTTTCTCAAAAAAGATATCTGCCAATGTTCTTGCATTAACGTCAGACATCGTCCACCAATCCTTTCATGCGGCCGACGCCGTCTATATCATCGATCACATCGGCGACCGCTTTCGGAACGAGTATCTTCCAATTTTCATCGTGAAGCATCCGTCTTCTTACTTCCCTTCCGGAATATTCGGAACGTTTGTACAGCGGCGAATCCCTGATCTTGTAGCCTGCCTCCAGAAAGAGGCGCCTTGTAAGTGAATTGTTTGAATAAACTACCGTAAAAGGCGGGGACATGGAAACAACGTGGGACACCCACACAGAATATCTGTTCAGATCCTCTATCGGGACTATGTACGCATTATCTACGCCCGCATCCTTTAACGAATCGGCTATCATCCTGTATCGTTCTCCGGCCGTGAACGGGTTGTTCGATGTGTGCGAATATTGGGCGCTGCCTATCCCTATCGTGAATTCTTCCGATTCCTCAGATATCTTCAGTATCGTTTCCAGATGACCGTTATGGAACGGCTGGAACCTTCCGATTATGAGCGAGTCCTTCTCATGCTTTCGTGGGCGCATATTCATCATCACAACTGTAGCATCATATTAAAATTTACATTGGATCGGGCAACGGACGCTGAATATCACACACTATCGGTCTCGCAAGATGTTTTGCGGTCGATGAACCGTCCGATGTCAGCGGGAGTAACTTCTTCAGATACTGTTCTTTCTTATCGCAGTCAATGAGCGCATATTCCAGTACATCCCTTAAATTCTCAACGGTCACGATATCTATCATGTCATAGAACTTCGTTTCGATCATCACGTCCTTTCCGTTCTCCTTGGGAATAAGCACCCTCTTCAGTCCTGCCTGTGCGGCTGCCTCCAATTTGGCGGTAACGCCGCCTATCGGCAATACTTTGCCGCGGACGCTCAGACTTCCGGTCATCGCTATCGTCTGATCGACCGGTATCCCTTCCATCGCGGATATCACAGCAGTTGCAATGGTAATGGACGCACTGTCCCCTTCCACGCCGTCATATGTTCCGATGAACTGGATGTGTATGTCCCTTTCGGTAATGTCGGTCATCGTGTATTTCTTTATTACCGCAGAAATGTTCTCGACCGCTTCTTTTGCTATCGTTCCGAGTTGGCCTGTTGCCAATATTGTTCCCTTTTTTGACTGCGACGGTGCCACCTCTGCCACTATCGGCAGGACGATACCTGAATATTCAGCCATGTTCGAACTTGCGTTCATCGCCGCCAATCCGTTCACCGCACCGACCTCCGCGCCCTCTATCCTGAACATGTCGTATGCTTTGTGCGCCTCTATGTAACGGTCGGCTATCTGCTGCTCAAGACTGCGCGCAGTCTTCTTCGCTTCCAGAACGTCCGCTCTTGTAACGGCCTTTGCGTTCTTGGCGATCGCGATGTCGCCTGCTATCCTTACAAGACCTCCGAGCTCTCTCATCCTTAACGTCAATTCGCCTTTCTTTCCGGATCTGCGCTGCGCTTCCCTTAATATCTCGGCGACCGCGTATTTGTCAAAGTGCGCTATCTTGCCGTCCTTCTTCACTTCCTGCGCAACGAACCTTATTATCTTTTTTCTGTTCTCGTCCGTGTCCTTCATCGAGTTGAGCATGTATACTTC